>JANQPS010000982.1 GCA_028285365.1 Thermoanaerobaculia bacterium
GCGTCGGGCCACGCTCCGCCGCCTCGAGGACCAGGTCGGAGCTGCCTCGCCCGGCCGCCAGACGGTAGACCGACTCCATGACGACGCGTCTGTCCCCAAAGGCCGGCATCAGGTTGCTCCGCGCCGACTCGACACCCTCGGAGCGCGCACGACACGCAAAGTGCCAGACGGCGGTCTCGGAGTCACCCGGACGAACCGACCCGTGTTCGCCGAACTGGCGAGCACACTCGTCGTAGCGTTCAGCCAGATGCAGCGCAACGCCGCGCTGCCAGAGGTACGGTCCGACCTCGGGGTCGAGCTCTAGAGCTCGATCAAAGACGCCGAGAGAATCATCGACCCGACCCAGCCGAAGCAAAGCCGTCGCCTGGAGAACGAGCACGCTGATGCGCGGCTCTTCACCGGAGGCGAGTTGTTCGTACAGCTCGAGTGCCGCCTCCAGTTTCCCGGCGTCTTCCAGCTTGCGCGCCTGCTCCATGGCTGCACGTTCGGAGAGCGCCTCAACCTGAGCGGCGGCAGGAGTCGCGCACGCCGCGATCGCGAGAGCCACGAGCGCCCAGGGGAGCAGCCGACGTCTACGCAGCGGGAAGCTCACCCTTCGCTCGGAAGCGCAGTCGGATCGATCATCAACTCGCGGTCGCGCTCGGTACTCGTCGTGTCGGCAGGCTCCGGATCTTTGCGCGGAGTCTCGGCGATGACGTAGGCAGTCGGCACGAGAATCAGGGTAATCATCGTCGCGAACACGATGCCGAAGCCCAGCGAGATGGAGATCGGAACGAGCGGAAAGACGACCGGATTGTCGTTGAACATCAGCGGCAGCAAACCAACGAGCGTGGTGACCGAGGTCAGCATGATCGGCCGGAAGCGCTCGCGCCCACCCAACTTG
The DNA here is from genome assembly GCA_028285365.1 of Thermoanaerobaculia bacterium. Taxonomy (GTDB): domain Bacteria; phylum Acidobacteriota; class Thermoanaerobaculia; order Multivoradales; family Multivoraceae; genus JANQPS01. The sequence goes on from JANQPS010000982.1 coordinate 884, forward strand.
ACGGCATCGAGGAGCTCGACGCCCTCACGTCGTTTGCGGTTGATGAAATCGACGAGCACCAGGCTGTCGTTCACAACGACTCCGGAGAGCGCCACGATTCCCAGAACCGAGAAGAAGACGAGGTCCCAGTTCATGATCATGTGACCCACCGTCGCTCCGATGGCACCAAACGGGATGGCGCTCATGATCACGAGTGGCTGCTTGTAGGAGTGGAGCGGGATCGCCAGTACGCCGTAGATGATGAGCATCGCGATGCCGAAACCCTTGACCAGTCCAGACATCGACTGGGCTCGTTCGCGCTGTTCGCCTTCCAGCGAGTAGCTCACGCCCGGGTACCCGGCGAGCATGGTCTGGAGCTTGTTGTCCTGCAGCGAGGCCAGGACTTCTTCGGGCGTGGTCACCGAGCGATCGACATCTGCCTTGACGCTGACGATGCGCTTGCGGTCGGCGCGGCTGATGGCGGCATAACCATGACCGAACTCGGCTCGCGCCACCGTGGCGAACGGCACCTCTGTCCCATCCGCCGTCCGAATTCGCAAGTCCTCGAGATCACCCAACGAACGCCGCTGGGACTCCGGATATCGCACCATGACGCGAATCTCGTGGCTACCCCGCTGAATTCGCTGGACCTCGGCTCCGTAGAAGGCCTCTCTGACCTGACGCGCTAGATCCGTCTGGGTCAATCCCAGAAGCTCCGCCTCGGGAAGAATCGACAGTTTGATCTCTCGCTTGCCGGCGCGGAAGGAATCGAAGACGTCGAAGACCCCGTCATAACCCTCTAGCTCGTTCTTCAGTTCGTTGGCAGCCGCACGGAGCATGTCGATGTCACGACCGGCGAGTTGGATGCTGATCGGCTCACCAGCTCCGAACGACGACGCTTCGAAGCGCAGCTCGACCGCTCGCGGGATCGGGCCCGTGAGCTCGCGCCAGCGCGCCACGATCTCGTTGGTCGACTGCTCACGCTCCCCCGCCGGACTGAGTGCGAGGACAACCTCTCCGAGGTGCGACTCTGGCTGAGCCTCCACGCTGGGCCTCGGGCCTCCGTAGCCGGCACCGTGCCGACCGACCACCGTCTGGATGGTGCGCACGGTCTCCTGGTCACCGTCTCCGGCCCCGCTGCTCCGCAGCTCATCCTGAAGTCGGACCGCTGCTTGCTCGATACGCGCGACCGCAACCTCCGTCTCCTGGACCGGCGTCCCGTAGGGCATGGTCAACACGGCCTGAATCTGGTCTCGCGCAATCGACGGGAAGAACTGAAAGACGATACGGCCGCTCGCCACCACGCCGACCGCCAGAATCAGCGCCGCGAGCGCAATCGAGATGGTGAGATAGCGCCACTCGAGCGCCCGCTCCAGAAGCGGCGCATAAAACTTGTCCGCCAGGGACTCGAGCGCGCGCACAGGCCGATCACGCCAGCGAGTACCCACCTTGGCCACTTCGATCCCGGCCGCCTCCTGGCGCTCCTGCTCCGCAATTCGGCGGCGATGACTGTGATCGAGATGGGTCGGCAGGATGAGCTGCGACTCCACGATCGAAAACACCAGCGCGATGATCACCGTCCACGCCAGCGCTCCGAAGAAACCACCCATGCGGCCCGGAATGAGCACCAGGGGCAAGAACGCGACTATGGTCGTCAGGACGCCGAAGATGACCGGAATGGCCACTTCCTGGGCTCCCGAGATGGCGCCGAGCGTCGGCTCCCCGGTCCGTCGTTGATGGGTGTGGATGCGCTCCGCGATGACGATCCCGTCGTCCACGAGAATCCCCAGCACCAGAACGAAGCCGATCAGCGAGAGAGAGTTGATCGTCAGGCCGAGGATCGGGAAGAAGATCAGCGTCCCCAAGATGGCCACGGGAATTCCGACTGCCACCCACACCGCCAATCGAAACTGCAAGAAGAGCGTCAGAACGAGGAGGACGAGCACGAGACCGCTTCCTGCCGAGCGCAGGACGGTGGAAAGCCGAACGGCGAGATCCGACGATCGATCGTCCCAGATCGTGAGCGTGATCCCCTCGGGCAGCAGCGGTTGTTTGCGCTCGACGTACGCTCTCACGGAGTCGGCGATCCCCAGGATGTCCTCGTTGCCGACCTGGGAGATCCTGAGCATGGCTGCCGGCTCGCCGTTGAACGTCGCGCTCAACGTGCCGTCACTGAACCCATCGACCACTGTCGCGATGTCACCCACGCTGACCGAAGTTCCGTCCGGCCTCGTGAGGACGACCATCTTCTCGAACTCTTCGCCTCGGTACGCTTGGCCCATCGAGCGCAAGAGGATCTCTCCGTCCCGAGTCTTGATGGAGCCGCCAGGCATGTCGATAGACGCCTGACGCACCGCGCTCGCCACCTGCTGCAGAGTGAGACCGTAACGGCGCAGCTGCTGCTCCGAGACCTCGATCGAGATCTCGTAGGGCCTGGTGAACTCCAAAACCACCTGAGAGACCCCGTTGATCTCGACGATCTCGTCTCGCAGAGTCTCCGCCAGCTCCTTGAGCGCCACCTCCGGGATGTCACCTGAGATGGCAATGGCAAAAACCCCCTGCTTCACCTCGATCAGAGAGATCTGCGGCTTCTCGATCTCCTCGGGAAAGCTGACGATGGAGTTGACGCGGCTCTCGATCTCGCCGAGCGCCCAGACGTTGTCGGTGCCGAAGACGAGCTCCAGAGTGACGTTGCAGGCTCCTTCGGTAGCGCTAGAGGTCATTCGGTCGATACCGACCATGCCGTCGAGCGCCTCCTCGATGCGCAGACAGACACCCTTCTCGACCTCTTCGGGTGCTGCCCCGAGGTAGGGCACCGTGACCTGGACGACATCCGTCTGAATGTTCGGAAACTCCTCCTGGCGGACGTTGGGGAGAATGAAGAGTCCACCGATGAGGAGCGCGAACATGAGCAGATTGGCCGCGACCGAGTTGTGAACGAACCAGGCGATGATGCGCTTCACGGCCCCACCTCCTGGGGACGGGCCGAGAGGCGCCCAGACATCGACTCACCCTCGTCGATCGGCTCGACCCGCTGACCCACGATGAGATCTGCGGGCGGCGCTACTGCGACTCGGTCGCCGGCTTCGAGCCCCGATGAAATCACCAGATGATCGCGCTCGATACGCAGCACCTCCACCGAGCGAAGCTGGAGGCGATCCTGCTCGTCGAGCGCGACGACTTCACTCTCTCCCCAAAGAGCACCACGCGGCAGCACAAAAACGTCACGCGCGACACCGGCCGCAATGTCGGCCTGTACGAACAAGCCGACGGTGATCGGGATCGCGTCTCCATCGGCGGCCGCTGACCCCGGAGCCGGGTTCTCGACCCTCGCAATGACGTGCACCATCCGACTCTGGGAGTCGATCTCTCCCTCAGTACGCACGACCTTGCCCCACCAGCTGCGCTCCGCTCCAGCAAAGCGGGTATGGAGCTCGACCTCGGGGAAGTTGGCATCTGGGCGACCGAGGATCGGTGTCTCGAAGTAGGCCAACTCTTCGTCCGGAATCGGCAACCGAACTTCGAGATAGTCGGTCGCATACAGCGTGGCGAACGGACTCCCGACCGTGACGTACTGGCCAACGTCGACTGACTCGTCTCGGACCCTTCCCCGAAAGGGAGCGCGAATCTCGGTCCGTGCCAGGTCGCGCTCCGCTTCGACGAGCGCCGCCTCCGCATCACGAAGAGACGCTTCCGCCACGCTCATTGCACGCTGCGTGTCCTCGAAGAGCGTCGGGCTGACGATCTCGTCCGCGGCCAGCTTCTCCTGGCGTTTGAGCACGGCGCGGGCGTACTCATACTCGCCTTGCGCCCGCGCGTGCGCAGCCTGAGCGCGCGCGAGCGCAGTCTCGTAGCGGGCAGGATCGATGCGCACCAAAGGCTCTCCCTTCTCGAAGTACCCACCCGAGACGAGCGACTGCGAAGTCCACACCACAGGACCCGGAACTTCCGCGATCAAACGGCTCTCTGTGCGCGGGGCGACCGTTCCCTGGGACCGGACGGAAAGCGTCAAGGACTCGGGACTCACCGCCATGACCCGCATTGCGGGCAGACGGCGCTCCGGAGGGTTCGGAACGACGGTCTCGCGGGTCGCCAGAAGCGCTATGGCACCAAGAATCGCGGCGACGATGACGAGAACGGGAAGCAGGATCTTGAGTCGCATTCATATCTCCAGGGCGTCAACAGCCCAGACGATAGCCAGATCTTGTCGGCGCGCTAGCAGGAGAGGGAGCCAGCGTGAGTGCGCGCCTCTAGTTGAGACGCGGAAGAAGAGAGAGTGTTTCCCGCAAATCCTCGCAAGCTGCGCGAACCGCGGTCTAGTGGGCGCGCAGAGCCAAAGCAACCTCAGTCGGACCTCGAGAGGGGGACACCCGCCCCCCAATCAGGCACCTCGTCACCAGAGTCTTCGGCGAAAGAGGTCGTGGACCCTCTCCCAGTGCAGCTCCGAGGCCTGTTCGTCGTAGCGCTCGCTGCCCGGAGGAGCGTAGCCGTGTACGGCATCGGTCAGCCAGTCCAGGGTGTAGTCCACCCCTGCGTCGTCCAACGCCTTGCGCATGATGGGAACCTCTTCGGGGGGTGCGGTCGGATCGTTGTCACACCAGCCGAAGTAGATCTCGGCTCGAACCGAGTCGAGCCCCAGGTGCGGCGAGTCTTCCGTGTCACGAACGAGCCACGCCCCGTGAATCGAAGCACCAGCCGCCACGCGATCAGGCATGGCCCGCGCCAGTGACAAGACGAGTCCGCCACTCATGCAGAAACCGACCGCCCCGATCTTGCCGGAGGCCGCCGCGGGATCGTCGTCGGCAAGCGCCAGAAGCGCCTCGGCGTCACTCAAGATGTTCGTCGGCGTGACGGTCCCCATGAGCTCGGTGCGCGCGTGCATGTCCTCGTCGCTCTTGCCGAACTCGCGAAACGGACCACCGCGATAGAACAGGTACGGCAGCATGACGTAGTAGCCCGCGCTCGCCAGCCGGTTGGCCATGGACTTGAGCGCGGGCCTGATGCTCGGCGCGTCCATCAGGTAGAGGACGATCGGCCGCGGGCCACCGTGCTCCGGGTGGTAGATGAAGGTCTTCATCTGACCTTCGGGTGTGGTGACGTCCAGTTCTCGTTCGATCATGGCTACAGCATGCCAGACAACTCGCCAGTGGTGCGCCGATTCCTTCGAGACGGTCGAGGTCCTTCGCAACGCGGCAACTCGCTAGGTGTGACGTCTAGGCAACGTGCTCGTCTACCCCACTCTGCTCGTTCCGCGAGTTGCTTCTGTGTTCGAGCAGACTCGAACCCCCCGGGTCTAGTCGATCGTGACCGCAGCGCAGCCCCCAGCAGTCCACTCCCGTCGTTCAGAGGCCGGCAACTCGCTCGAGTTGCCACGGCCGAAGAACCTCAACCGATTCGTAGGGCAATACCGGCGCTCTTGTCCACAGACGACCCGACGTCAACGTTTCAGCAGTCCCTGAACCCCCATCCAGTCACCAAAGCGCTCGAGCCAAGTGTCCGACGGGAGATTGAGCGTGCGGGTGCCGAATCCGTGTCCACCGGTCGAGTACATGTGCAGCTCCGCCGAATGTCCGCCTTTGAGCCACGCGCTGTAGATCATCACGCTGTCATCGGCGAGTCCGAGCTGATCGTCACTTGCTGCCACCACGAAGATCGGCGGAGCCTCGTCGGGAGCGACGAGCTGTCCCGGATTTTGCGCGCCCGCGTAGATAGGCGCGAGAAAGTCTGGCCGACTCTCGGGGTCGTCATGGCCAACGACCCCCATGGCGACGGCGCCGCCAGCCGAGAAGCCCATGAATCCGATGCGGTCGGCCCTGACACCCCACTCGTCGGCGCGCTCACGAACGAGCCGCATCGCAGCCAGCCCGTCGGCGACGGACAGCGGCCTGATCTGCGCAAACCTCTCCGCGACGTTCGAGCGATCACCGGTCATCATCTCGCGAACCCCGTCCTCGCCGGAGGGCAGCAACCGATACTTGAGTACAAACGCCGCAACGCCGCGCTCGTTGAGCCAGCGAGCCACGCCGAGCCCTTCGCTCTCGATCGAAAGGGCGACGAAGCCGCCGCCGGGAGCGACGACCACTCCAGTTCCGGTCGCTTTCGACGGTTCTGGCAGATGAACGATGAGTTCAGGATCGGACACATTGGTGACGACGTCTGTTTGCCAGAGGTCGGAGTGATAGCGGCGCTCCTGGTGCGTCCACTCGAGCGAGCCCGAGTCGAGGGTCTCCCCACCGTAGAGCTTCACGACCTCCTGCGCCTGGAGATCCGCGCCCCAGGATGCTGGGCCGACGGTCACGAAAAACACCGCCGCCGATAGACAACAGCCTCGGATTCCCCGACTCGCACGTTTCATTGAGCTCCTCCTCTCGAGGGAATGGTACCCGGACCGGTGCCCTCGTCGCGACGAGGACGAGGCGGCGGGCGCCGCAAAATGCGGGACAGCCGTCCGTCATGCGAACTGCGGCTGCGAATTGGCTCATTTCGATTCGTATGGAGGTCGCGCCGCCGTATAGGCTCCTTCTTTGATCAGCGCCTCGGGTCACACCCTACATTCACTGCATTCACTGCATTCACTACATTCAGCAGAAACCCAGTGGCCTCCGGCGCCATCCAGTGATGAAGGCATCCAGGTTGCTGACTTCTGCGAACGCCCAGGCCACCGTCAGATGATCCCCCAGAGAGCACGTCATTGACTGAAACTGCCACGTCTCCCAGCACTACTGCAGAAAGTCACCCACTCGCGGACTACCGGCTCGCGTATCGGAGTCGCCAAATGAGCGTGCTCGCGCGCAAGGAGGTCCTTGGTGGACGAGCCAAGTTCGGCGGATTCGGAGACGGCAAGGAGGTACCGCTCGTCGCCATGGCACGGGCGTTTGCTCCGGGCGACTTTCGCAGCGGCTACTACCGCGATCAAACCTTGCTGCTGGCCATCGGCGAAGTCACGGCGCAACAGTTCTTCGCACAGCTCTACGCAGACACCGACCCGAGCAGGGAGCCACACTCGAGCGGCCGTCAGATGCCTTCTCACTTTGCCACCCACCTACTGGATGAGCAGCAGCGGTGGCGCGAGCTGAGGAACCTCAACAACTCCGCCGCCGACCTCTCGCCCACGGCGGCTCAGATGCCGCGGCTCGTGGGTCTGGCCCAGGCGTCGAAGCTCTATCGCGACCATCCCGACCTCGACCCCGAGACCCGTTTCTCGTCGGGAGGCAGTGAGATCGCCTGGGGAATCATCGGCAACGCGAGCTGTGCACAGGGGATGTTCTGGGAGACGGTGAATGCGATCGGCGTCCTGCAGGCGCCGGCAGTGATCACGATCCTCGACGACGGCTACGGCATCTCGGTCCCGAACGCTCTCCAGTTCACCAAACCCGACATCAGCGAGCTCCTGGAAGGATTCCGCAGGTCCCCCTGGGACCGCCACGGCGACAGTTCGCGCGGCTACGAATTGCATCGGGTTGCTGGCTGGGACTATCAGGCTCTGGTCACCACGTTCGAGCGCGCGGCGCGGCTGGCGCGCCGAGAACACGTGCCCAGCCTCGTCCACGTCACGGAGCTGACCCAGCCCCTCGGACACTCCACCTCAGGGAGTCACGAGCGCTACAAGACACCGGAGCGGCTCGCCTGGGAGCGCGAGCACGACTGCCTCGAGCGGCTCCGTCGACAGCTGCTCGACAGCGGTTTGGTGAGTGAAGAACAACTCGAGCAACTCGAGCAGAGCGAGCACGAGGGTGTCGAGTCCGAGCTGAAGCTCGCCTGGGAGGAATACGGCAACGACCTCGGGGCGTTGCGCGACGAATGCACGAGCAGGCTCCGGGCCCTCGCCTCGACGTCACGCTCGAGCCGCGACATCGACACGATGATCCGACGCCTCGAGCGCGATGCCGTGCCACGTCGAAGACCACTGCTCGAAGCCAGCGCCGCGGCCCTCCGGCTGACGCTGAGCGAAGCTCACACCGCAGTCGCTGATGGCGAGGACGGATCCCCCAAGAGACTCCGGCAGGCACGAGCCGAGCTCCAGAGCTGGCGGGACGAGTTGGAGACCCGTTCGCGAGATCTCTACGGTCGACATCTCCACGCTGAACCAACCGATCCCGGAGTGTCACCGCTCGAGGTCGAGGCGGTGCCTGCCGAGCTGTCGGCCGAATCCGAGCAGCTGCTGGGATTCGAGATCCTCAATCGCTACTTCCATTCGTTGCTGGAGCGACAACCCCGAGTCGTGACCTTCGGCGAAGACGTCGGCCGCCTCGGTGGCGTCAACCAGAGTCTGGCCGGCCTGCAGGAGATCTACGGAGAATCTCGCGTCAGCGACACCGGGATCAGGGAAACCACCATCATCGGCCAGGGGATCGGGCTCGCGCTCCGCGGCCTGCGGCCGATCGCCGAGATCCAGTACCTCGACTACGTCCTCTACGCCTTGCAGCTGCTCTCCGACGATGTCGCGAGCCTGCACTGGCGCACGGGCGGACGTCAGCGAGTGCCTCTGATCGTGCGCACTCGTGGCCACCGCCTCGAAGGCGTCTGGCACTCCGGCTCGCCGATGGCCGGAATTCTCAACCTCGTCCGCGGAATGCACGTCGTCGTTCCCAGAGACATGACAAGGGCCGCGGGCTTTTACAACACCCTGCTGGACGGTGAAGATCCGGCCATCGTCGTAGAGGCCCTGAGCGGCTACCGACGCAAGGAGAGGCTGCCGTCGAACCTGGCGGAGATCAGATGCCCGCTGGGCCAGCCCGAAATCCTCAGGCCCGGACGCGACGTCACCCTCGTGACCTACGGCACGCTCTGCTGGATCGCGCTCGACGCTGCCAGCGCGCTGGCTGATCTGGGTGTCGACGTCGAAATCATCGACGTCCAGACTCTGTTGCCTTTTGATGTCCACGGCACGATCGGCGAATCGCTCCAGAAGACCGGACGGCTACTCCTGGTCGACGAGGACGTCCCTGGCGGCACCACCGCCTTCATGCTCCAGCAGGTGCTCGAAGACCAGGACGGCTATCACTGGCTCGACTCGAAGCCCAGAACACTCTCGGCGAAAGCCCACCGGCCAGCCTACGGCACCGACGGTGGCTACTTCTCCAAGCCACAGGTGGAAGACATCGTCGAGAGCGCCTACGATCTGATGCGCGAAGCCGATCCCCAGCGGTTTCCCGAGCTCTGACAGCTCTGGCGATGCAAGCTGTACCTGATGACGACATCTCCCGCGGCCCGACAGGTCACAGCCACCCGTCCGTTTCGTAGGCGAGTCCTCCAGACCGCTACACGCAGCATCGAGAACCGCGGCGCGCGAACTCGACAGTGACCGTCAAAACCCACGGGGCCGCCGTAGCCAAGAGCTACGCGAGCCGAGTAGACAGACCGCTCTGGAGCCGGAGCTGCGCGTCCTTCAGAAGATCCTTTGACAAGGCGCTCATCGTCGTCGCGATCTTGATAGCGAGCTGCCGCCCGAGCACCGACACCGATATCACTCGCCTACCGTCCGACTCTCGATCAGCCGACTGGCCTCACTATCGCAACCTCGTGCTCGTCGTCATCGATACGTTGCGTGCCGATCGACTTCCGAGCTACGGCTACGAGCGCAACACTGCGCCCTATCTCGCTCGGTTGGCCGCAGAAGGGCTGCAGCTCGAAGGCTACGCCAGCTCGTCCTGGACCCGCCCGTCGGTCGCCACGCTGCTCACGGGCCTCGCGCCACAGCGACACCAGGCCATCGGACGCACCGACCGGCTGGCGGAAACGCTCCCCTACCTGCCAGAGCACCTCGACGCCAACGGCTACACGACGATCGGAGTCGTCGCCAACGTCAACGTCGGACGTAAGTGGGGATTCGGGCGGGGTTTCGACACCTTCGAGCAGCTTGGCCTCGGACGCAACAAAGTCGACGCCAGGCGGGTGAACTCCGTGACTCTCGATGCCGTCGACCAAACCCTCGTTGCGCCATCAGATTCAGCAGATTCAGCAGGTCCATCGGATCCATCGGATCCATCGGGCGATGACGAGTCATCGCCCTACCTTCTCTACGTCCACTACGTCGATCCTCACGACCCGTACGAGCCCCCGGAGGCCTTCGGCGCGAATCCGTCGCCGCGCGCCGAAGATCGCGAGATTCAACCGCGACGTCTCGAGCGATCGGGTCGCAAGCCCACAGCAGAGATCATCCAGCGCCTCAACGATCTCTACGACGGCGAGGTCCTGGATGTCGATCGTGCGATCGCGGCACTCGTAGCCGAGCTCGACACGAGAGGGCTCCTAGACGACACGCTGATCGTCGTGACCTCGGACCACGGTGAAGAATTCGGTGACCACGGTGGCCTGCTCCACGGCCAGACCTTGTACGAAGAGCAGGTCCGGGTGCCGCTGATCTTCTGGAGCTCTACACAGAGTCCGGCTCCGCTCGGCAAGGCGCTCGCTCAGCCCTTCTTTCACGTCGACCTACCGAGCGTGCTCCTCGCTCTGCTGGAGCTGCCTGGACTGGACGCCGACCGTACCGTTCAGCCGCCAGATCGAGACACCAGTGTGCCCGGCTTCTTTCATCTGGACCTCGACGGGCACGCGGCGCTGGCGATTCGCAGAGACAGCGAGAAGCTCATCCACTCCATGCGCATGCCCCACAACCGTCTCTACGACCTCGACGCCGATCCACTCGAGAGGAGCTACGAGTCGTCTGGCGCGCGCATCGAGGAGCTGCTGGAGCTGGTGATCGGTCACCACAACGGCAACGGTTCCGGCACCTCGTCGCAGACCACCGAGGCCCTCGATCCCGAGACTCGAAGAGCCCTCGAGAACATGGGTTACATCGACGCCGGCGACACCGACGAAGCCCTGCGACAGCGCCTCATTCCTGACACCATCACCTCCCCGCGGGGACTTGCGCCCCGTTAGGAGCGCGGGCCTCGGTCGAGCCTCCTGAGCTCAGCCGGAGTAGCCCGGAGGTGGAACGTAACCTCCCAACTCGCTCTCGATCAAGCGCGCAAACTCGATGGTGGTGCGATCGTCAAACTCTGCGCCGATCGCCTGGAGGCCAATCGGGAGCCCAGATTCGGAGAGCCCAGTGGGGAAAACGGTCGACGGCAGGTAGCTCAGGGTTGCGAGACCTGCCCAGAAGAGCTGCTGGAAGTATGGCTGCTCGTCGCCGTCGACATCGATCACCCGCTCCACGAGCGGCTGACTCTGGTCCTGAAGAAACGCAGGCGTGACCGCGATGGGGCAGATCAAGACGTCCCACTCCTCGAAGAATTGCTGCCACTGCGATCTGAAGAATCCGCGTCTGCCGTTGAGCGCCATCCACTCCGCGTAGCGCAGCTGAGCCTCAGGCCCCCGTGTCATTCCTCCGAGAATCGGCATATAGGTCTCGTGCGAGGCGCTTGCCGCAAAGCCGGGGCGAGCCTTGTCGGAGACCGTTGCGCCCCGCTTGGAGAGAACCTCACCGACCCTGGCAACACGGTCAGCGACCTCTCCCGCCACCGGAGCCATCTCGTCGTCAGGCCAGAGGGCGACACGCAGGTCCCCGAGCGAGCTCGCGCGCGGGGCTGGGAGATCGAGCCGCCAGCCGGGCGCCTGGAGAACGTCCGGCCCCGCTACGATGTCGAGCGCCAGAGCCAGGTCCTCCGCCGAGCGCGCCATTGGACCCACGACCGCGAGATCGGGATCCTGCGGAGACGGGGGCACGCCGACGGGCTGGTGACCACGACTGGGGACGATGCCCAGCGTGGGTTTGTGGCCGTAGACGCCACAGAAGTGGGCCGGATTCCGGATCGAGCCACCGATGTCGGACCCGCTCTCGAGACCGGTCAGACCCGCCGCCAGCGCCGCAGCAGAGCCGCCTGACGACCCTCCCGGGGTCCGGGTCTTGTCCCATGGATTGTTCGTCGTGCCGTAAACCTCGTTGTAGCTCTGATAGTCACCGAGGTCGACCGGAACGTTGGTCTTGCCCAGGAAGAGCGCGCCCTCGTTCTTGAAACGCTCGACCACGACCGAGTCTGCCTGCGCTTTCGACTTTGCCGCCGCAGGATGGCCCCAGGTGGATGGAAGACCGGCAATGTCGTAGGACTCTTTGATGGTCATCGGAAGGCCGTGAAGGCGCCCGAGCGACTCTCCCCTCGAGCGTGCGCGATCAGCCTCCTTCGCATCGTCGAGTGCGCGCTCGAAGTCCCGGACGACGACCGCGTTGAGCTCGTCGTCGTAGCGCTCGATGCGCACGATGAAGTGGCGGGTCAGCTCTTCGGAGCCGACGTCTCCCGTAGCGAGCCGAGCCGCCAGCTCGGTGGCCGTGAGAAAGCCGAGCTCGTTCGAGTCTTGACTGGTCTGCGACATGATCATCCCTCCACTGTTCTTCGCCACACCCGCCTTGCCAGCAGCAACCGCCGCGGCAGCGGTCCCGGCCGCGCATACGAAGCCGCGTCGCGTCATCGTCTTCATGAGTCACCTCCGATGCCGAGATGGTATCGAGTCGGACGTTCCGAGGGCGGTCGACTCCGAGAACGTCACTGCGACACCCTGCGCTACCATGGTCACAACATCCCCCACAATTCGACATGTCGCCTCGGCGAGTGCCCCGAGGTCAGAGGAGGAGCGACTCGTGATCGACCGGCGTCCTCTAGCAGGTTTCCCGTCTCCGTCTCGTCAAACCGACAACCGCAAGACCGTCACGTGGCTCCTCGTAGCGAGCGTGCTCGTCCTCAGCAGCCTCCCCGCCCTGGGCCAGGAGGAGGCAAAGGTCGACTTCGCCGGCGAAGTCCAACCGCTCTTCGCCAAGTACTGCTACGAGTGTCACGGTGCCGACCGCGCCAAGCGCGAGGCCAACTTGAGGCTCGACCGGAAGGACTCGGCGTTCGAGAACCGTGGTGGCTATCAGGCCATCGTGCCCGGAGATCCCAGCGAGAGTGAGGTCTTCCTGCGCATGGCCTCCGAATTCGCGGAAACGCGCATGCCTCCTTATACGGCCGGAGTCGAGATGAGCGCGGATCAAATCGAGCTCATCGAACGCTGGATCAGCGAAGGAGCCGACTGGCCGGACGGTGCCGATTCGGACACACCGGTTCAGACGGTCAGCAGAGCCGTGACTCTCCCGGACGAACCGTTCATCGTCCAAACCCACGCGATCCCGGAGGTCCGCGTCGTCCCGATCACCAAAGGGCTCTCACACCCGTGGTCGCTTGCCTTCCTGCCGCGCGGTGACATGTTGATCACCGAGCGCAGCGGCGACCTGCGCCTGGTGCGCGACGGCGTTCTCGTGCCGGAGGCCGTCGAGGGCGTTCCGACCGACATCATCGCCCAGGGACTGTCCGGGATGATGGAGGTTGCGGTTCATCCGGACTTCGAACAGAACCAGCTGGTCTACCTGACCTACACCCGACAACTGGACGGTGCCGAGCGCGCC
>JANQPS010000891.1 GCA_028285365.1 Thermoanaerobaculia bacterium
GACGGGCGAACACCGCCGTCATGCGATGGTCACGATCGTCCTGCATGGTGGCGCTCACATAGTGATCGCTGTTGGCGTAGTTGCCGTAGAAGTCCAGCCGATCGCGCCGTGACGCGTAGTGTGCTCCTGGCTCCAGGATGCCGACGATCTCGGGTTGGACCGAGGTCAGGTTCAGCACCTGGCCCACCACGTTCGGGTCGCTCCCCAGAGCCCGCTCCCAGTAGTCGTAGGTCACCACCACGACCGGGGCCGCCGTCTTGTGCTGCTCGTCTTCGCGCAGCACTCTCCCGTGCAGCGGCTTCATGCCCAGCACGTCGAAGAAGTTCGCCGTCACCAGGCCAGCGACCGCGCGATGTGGCTCGCCCCGGTCGAGGACGTTGAACGTCCAGTCGCCGAACTCGACGACCTCTTCGAGGGTCTCGCTCTGCTGGCGGTAGTCCTCGACCTCGAGAAAGGAGAAGTTCACCGTCTCCTGTCCCTGAGGCGGAGCCGGCTGCTTGATCGTCACCAGCCGTTCGGCGTGAGGGTAGGGAAGCGGTCGCAGCAGGATGTTGGACACCAGACTGAAGATCGCCGTATTGGCGCCGATGCCCAGTCCCAAGGTGATGATGAACGCGAGCGCAAATCCGGGCTCGCGTCGCAAGCTGCGAAAGAGATGAGATCCCAGCATGGTCCGTCTCCCAACTGTCTGGCTGACTGTCTGCCCTATCGTACGAGCTCTGGTTGTCCAGGTTCCCGTGAGAGGAGAGTCTAGATTCCGGCTGGCCGAGAACCGCTGTCACCTGCACGACGCTGCAGTGAGTGGCGGAAGGAGTGGGGCGATCGGCAGCTTGGTGGGGGTGGTCCTGGGATTGGCAGTCGTCGCCGCGCCTTTTCCGTCGTTCAGAGGCCGGCAACTCGCTAGGTGGGCTTGTCGCGAGCGTGAAAAGTCCTGTGTCGCGAGTTGCTATGGAGTTTCGAGAGGTCGCGTTTCTGTGGGAAGGATGGGTGGTTGCTCGAAACTCCTTGCGAAGAACCTCGAACGCTCGCGGGCCGAGATCGAAAGCCCAGGAGGCCAGACCCGGCAACACCTGCCGATCCCACCGTTCCCCCGAGGCCCCACCTTGGCTATACTGCGCCGGGCCGTTAGCTCAGCTGGTAGAGCAGCGGACTTTTAATCCGCGGGTCGGGGGTTCGAGACCCTCACGGCCCACCACGGAAGCCGGCCGCGCACCGAGGCCAAGCCTCGCAGCCGAGCGCACTCCGTCCCCATCGTCTAGCCAGGTCTAGGACACCAGCCTTTCAAGCTGGCGACACGGGTTCGAATCCCGTTGGGGACGCCATGCGCGCTTTGGCGCGCATGCGTGCCCAAACGGGATTCTGGGTCAGACGACTTCCGCGAGCGCAAGTCGGGCTGAACGAATCCTTACCGCTCTAGGGGTGCCGTGGCTGTTCGCTTTCGAACAGCCGGATGCCATGCGCGCTTGGCCCGAAATCGAGCGCCAACCGCTGTGTGGTGACCGCTTGTACTCAAGCCGTCTTTCCCCATGCGATAGAGCATGGCTTATCGGTGGACTCAACTCCAAGGGGACCAATGTAGGGTCACCAGGAGATCGCCAATGACCCTGACTCCTGGGAAGGCAGCGCCGGCGAGATGAGTACTCCCTCCTAGCGCGCCTCTTGGCGCTGCCGTGTAGAGAAGCGAGAACGAGCGCACGCTGAACTGCGCCGAGGAGGTCGCCGCTTGCGTCTCCGAGTCTGTCGCGGGTTGGCGTGATGCGACTCTCACTCAAAACCGTCGGTGTGTTGGTAGGCGCAGGCCACGGGTGATCTGGCGAAGTGGCGCTCTGCAGCGAGAGCGAGGATCGGTGGATGGACCTCTCGCAGCGGGCAGCGTCACGCGCTGCGAGGGGTTGGTGAGCCGTTGGACCCGCGGGCTCTGCGCCCTCACCTGACGGTGGCGCGCTGTCGCTGACCGTGGACTCGGTCGCACGCCCACGAGCTCCGCGACCGTGTGGCTCCGGTCGAATGGTGCACGTGGGAGGTGGTTTCCCTCTGCCTCACGAGGAGCGAGCTTCTGCCCGGCGAGCCACGGTACCGCGCGGTACGGGAGTTGCCTCTCGCCCAGGCCCGAGGCTGACTCGCGCAGAGAGTCGTGTCGGAAGTTGAAGCCCTGCACCGACTCCGGTGGTGAGCCGCTCAAGAAACTCGAGGACGCACAAGCAATCGAGACGTTGGGGAGGCTCACCTGCGACGCGAGGAACAAGTCCTAGCAAAGCCTCAGCGGACCCACCTCGGTGGATCGGCCACACGGTACTCCGGCGGCCTCCTCTTCTGTAAGTGCTCCACGAAGAAGTCCCACATCCGCCGAAGAAAGTAGGGGTCGTTGAGTACGTCATGGCCGCGGTTCGGTAGCAAGAGCACATCTGCGTCGCGGTTGGCATCGATGAAAGCCTGAGCGAGGCTCAGTGTTTGAGCGGGATGAACCACGCGATCCAGTGCGCCGTGTGCGAGTAGGAGTTTCCCGGCAAGCCGCGGCGCCAGGTTCGCGTTCGTCTCGCGGGAGGCAGGCCCTGGGGTAAGGCCTTGGTGCCGTTCCACCCATGGCCCTCCGAAGCGCAGGTCGTGATTTCCGCCGGACGCCACGGCAACATCGTAGATGTCGGGCCGCGCGAGCAGGGCGCGTACCGTTGCGTTGGCGCCTCCGGAGTTGCCGTATACGCCCACTCGCTCCAGATCCATCTGTGGGTAGCGAGAGCCGAGCACCTTCAGCGCCCGAGCACGATCGTCCAGTCCGACCGCGTGCAGGTCCCCGCGCGAGCCCGCACGAAATGCACGCGAGCGAAGGCCTGTTCCGGGGGCATCGATGAACACGACCACGAAGCCTAGATTTGCGATGGCTTGAGCGTGCGTGAAGCGGTTCAGGAGCGCGTCGCCGAGACGCACCGGCGCCCACGCACCGTCTGGGAGAGGGTAGAGGCACTCAACGACAGGGTACCGAGCTGTCGGGTCAAAGCTCGTCGGCAGCAGAACGGTCGCATAGAGGTCGCCGGGGACTCCCTGGAGGGGGATGGCCTCGCGCCGTGGCCACGACCAGCCTGCGTGTCTCAAGCGCGAAATGTCGGAGGTCTCGATGATCCTGACCAAGGAGCCGTCAGCTCGATGCACGCTCATCGTAGTATCGCGGTCGAGCGCTGATGACACGACGACGTAGTGCGATCCCGCTGGAGAAACTGATACGGCGTGGTCGGCGTCTGCAAAGGTCAGCCGCGTGAGCGTGCCCGAGGCGACATCGAGCGCGGCGAGATCACGGTGGTACGGATCGGCGGCCGGATCAAAGCCGGCCAGAGTCACGAGTAGCCGGTCAGCCGCATCGTCAATCCACACGATGTCCCGGACGACGAACCTTCCCCGCGTCAGCTGCCGAGGTGGTTCGTCGCTGCCCAAGCTGTAGAGCCAGAGATGCCCCCACCCGTCTCGTTCAGAGAACCACACGACTCTCCGTGCGTCGGCTCCGACCCGGACGTTCGGACTGCCGCCCCAATGGAGGTTCCACAACACGCCCTCGTCGTCGTGCTCGTCGATGACGGACGTTGCGGACCCAGTCTTGGAATCGATGTCCCAGAGGGCCAGCCTGGTGCCATCGCGGCTGGCGAGCAGCAGAAACAGACCCGCACCATCCCTCGTCCAGAAAACCTGGCCGCCAGCGATGGCGGAAGACCAACCCGTCGCGTCGAGGCCGACCGGTACGACCTCCCAGCCTCTTTGAGGGTCCTCCGAGCGCAGGACGAGAGCGAAACTCAACGAAGGGGCTTCGGGCGAGGCGCGAGTGCCTCCGGTGAAGGGGATCAGGCGGGGCGACGGACGTCCGGATTGGTCCAGGGCCGCGACCAGCGGAGCACGGTCCACGACGCTGGTGTCGAACATCTCGAGGAACGCGGCCTGCCCTCCTGGTGCCCAAACGACTCGAGCACTGGTGGAGTCTCCCAAGGGAGCCATCTCCAACGGTACCTGTTCGTCATCCCGAGCCAGCGCGAGCCGAGCCCCGTTGCGGACTACACGCCAAGAACCCTCCGGCGAGTCGCCTCCAGGGATGAAGCGCTGGTTGGCGAGCTCGCAACGATATGTGGCCAGTTGGCACAGCTGCACGCCGTCTCGTGTCCGGACCCTGACACGGCGCGAACCCGGCGGGCCCGTGATTTCGAGGACCTCCAGCCGGTTGGAGTCGACCGGAGCGCCGCCGACAGCTGACGCCAGCCGCCGATGGTCGAAGGCCGAGCCTGCACGGCCCGTCGCGGCATCCACAACACGATACTCCCAGCCGGCGTCCGTATCTCGTCGATACCAGAACCTCTCTGGATCTCTGGCGATCCAGATGGGTACGGGCTCGACGTTTCGCGCCATCGCTGGGATGTTCCATGCGAGGGATCGCTCGGCTGCCGCATAGGTCGCTGCCGGAAGGCTTTCCGGCGGCTGACTAATGAGCTCGGTTTCGCCCAGCGTCAGTGTCACCAGAGCCATGAAGAGCAGTCGTGCAGACACGCCGCGGCCGGTCCCGGCTGGATGTCTCGGCCAAGGCCGAGGCTCCGTCCTGAGACCGGCACTGCCGCTCAAGTTCCCTGTGGCGGACGGGTGAACGACCAAGCTGCCTTCCCCAGCCTGCCAAGAGCCTCTCTGCGAGGAGTGCTGGTATCGCATCGCTCCTCGCCAGGTGCGTGCTCTACCAGAGGCGAGTATCGATCTGTGCGGACGATCACAGCCCCACTCGAAGTACCAGCGACAGGCTTCGGGGGGCGCCGAAGTAGTTCTGCCGGGTGGCAGCTTCGACCTTCTCGTAGTACCTCTCGTCCAACAGGTTGTTGCCGATCAGGCTCAGGTTGAGTCTTTCGTTGAAGGCGTAGCCTACCCGCGCCTGCACTGTGGTGTAGCCGTCCGCTTCGAAACGCACCGTGCCTCTTTGGCTGTAGAAGCTACTCACGCTCCTCAAGCCGAAGCCGATATCGACGGGCGCCGATAGCTGGTAGCTCGCCCACAGATTGAAGTTGTGTCGAGGTGTGAAGGTACTGAAGGGCTCACCCTGCTGATCAACGGGAGCCTCCTCGTATTCCGTATCCGTGTAGGCGTAGCCGGCTGTCAGGGTCAGACGGGGAAGGAGTCTTCCGCGCAGTTCTATCTCGAAGCCGTCGCTGACGACCTCACCGGCTGGAAGTGCCGCACCGAGTCCCGGAGGCGAGCTCGGGTCGGGGACCGCACGATTGTTGTCTTCGATTCGGAATACGGCAAAGTGGCTGATCAACGAGCCGCCGAGGTATTCGCCCTTGAGACCTATCTCGTACTGCCCGCCCGTGCGGGGCGGCAACCTCTCGTTGTCGATGGTGAGGCTGTCCTGCGGCGAGAAGATCTCGGCATAGCTGGCATACAGCGTGTGGCCTGCCATTCCGTTCCAGATCACTGCAGCGTACGGTGTGAACTCGCCATCGATTTCGTTCTCGGAACTCACCACCCCAGTATTCGCATCGAAGTTCTCCGTGTTCCACCAACTCACTCGCCCACCGAGTACGAGATCGAGTGAGCCAGGCAGGCCGATGCGAGCCTGCGAGTAGATGCCGGACTGGTCCGTTTCACTAGGGCTGAGAGGAAACTCGAAGTCGAGACTCTGCTCCGGGAGAGCGTTGTCGGGATCGAAGACGTTCTGCGTCAGCGGGGCACCTATTCGAAACACGGACTCGTCTTCTGACCGCCGATAGTCGGCTCCCAGGACCAGGTTGTGGTCGAGACCGGCAAACTGGAACGGCTTGCTGTAGTACGCGTCGAACGCTGCCCCGTCCCTTTCCGAATCAAATCCCAAGGTCTGCAAGCTCACGTCGCCAGTGATTGGATCGACCGCGCTTCGGGAGAACGCGCCGCTGCCGAAGATCGTGCGATCAAAAAGACGACCGGCCAGCCTGAGAGAACCGCCGTCGGAAAACTCGTGCTCGAGGCCGACGAAGAAGTCGCTCATACGTGGATCCAGCTGGTTCCAGTCGGTGCCGATGAAGGTGGACCGCGAGACATCCAACAGGGTGCCGTCGGCGAGAGCCGGAAGCCCATAGTCCATTACTGAGTCGATGTCTTGGTGCGTAGTGCTCGTGGATAGGGTCGTGCGCGAGGTCAGATCGAACTCGAGGATGCCGTAGACCTGAGCCCTTTCGTGCTCGACGACGTCGCGGAAGGAGTCCCCCTCGTCGTACACGGCTACCATCCTGCCGCGAATCCTCCCCGAGTCGTTCAGACTACCGGTGATGTCCACCTGGGCGCGATACTGGTTCCAGGAGCCGCCGACGAAAGTCCCGTTCACAGCGCCTTGGGGGCGCGCTCGCTTGCGCACCAAGCTCAACAGCGCGCCCGGCTCGCCGGCACCCACATAGAGTCCGGATGGGCCCTTCAGGACTTCCACCCGCTCGTAGATGCCGGTGTCGAATGCAGTGGAGTAGCCGCTGCCAATGGTGTCTGCCTCTGGCAGACCGTCGAGGAGAATCGTGTCGATGAAATAGCCGCGGCTGAAGTAGTAGGTATTCATGCCGGCCCCGTCAGCGGGCACGACCGTTGCCCCGGTGGTTTGCTCCATCACATCTCGGAGGGCCGTGAGGTTTTGATCCTCGATGCGTTGCAGCGAAATCACGTTGACTGTTTGAGGGATCTCGGAGATGTCCATGACTCCCTTAGCTACAGTCACTTGCGTTGGTATGTGATCGCCACGAACGACGATCTCTTCCTCTACTCGGTCTAGGTCGGTCTTCTCATCGGTCTGGCCCTCCTGTCCCGGCCCGGATTGTGCGGGTGGATCCTCTTGTTCCGTCGCCAACTGCTGGAAGCGTCGAGCGCGGGCAACACCGAGGGTCGGCAGCAAGGCGAAAGCCTCTCCTGCAGTCGATGCAGTGTCTCCCGAGTCCATGGCCACGGTGGACCGCTGGCTTCTTCCGGCGAGCACAGGCTCGGCACGTTGCTCCCCAGGGCCCGCTTGCTCAGAGTCGAGAACGAAATCGACCGCTTGGGGAGCTTGAACCGGTACCGGCAGGGGCTTACGATCCTGACCGGCCGGTCTCGTGCACTCAGCAAGGCGCGAGCTTCGCCCCTCACAGTGGGAGGCGCTCTCGCCCGTGCTCGGCGAAGAGCCAAGGGCTTCGCTACTCTCCTTGGAAAAAGTCAGGGCAAGGCAGAAGAACGCGAGTAGAAACGTCAGAAAAGGCGGGAAAGGACTGAGCGAGCGCATGGCGGAGCTCCCTGCGAAGTTGTTGCAGTTTCGGCAAGACCGAGTCGAGCCGACGCGAGAGACGGAACCGGTCGTGCAAGCGGACCGCGGCGCTGTCGTTTGGCCGCAGCCAGGCCTGAATCGGGGGCTCACGGGCTCCTAGCCGCACCGTCGCGCGCCGGGCCCCATGGCCGCGACGGCTTTCCGCCTAGAGACCCGCGCTTGGTTCCGGCGGAGCCCGTCCGGCCGATGGCGTCCAACGCTCTGCTGCGATCGCCGCGACGTTGGCGACGCCTATGCGCAACTCAGTGTGGGATAAAGAAACCTCACACCGCCGAGCGGCCTCTTTCCCATGGGCGCGCAGGTTCAACCCACAAGCTAAACACTCGTCGTGCTCGGCTTCGACAGAGGCGATGTCGTTCCAGCCAGCGCATCTGTGGTCGGAGCTCTCGTGAAAGTGCGGAAGCGAGAAGGCACAGACGGCAAGCAGGGCCGCAGTCGCAATGCTCCGATGTCGGGCTCGGCGTGGCGCGGCACGTCGCATACACCCTGTGTATCACACCGAACGGCAAAAACCGTCAGGCGATGAGAACACCCGATACTCCGGCTCAAGCGCCACCGGATCAACACAAAGGAACGGGAGCAACCCTTCCGACCCTCACACTCAAGCGCCTGCTCGAGAAGACCAACCCCAACAGCGTTGACAGCCTTACGAATGACGACAGCCTTCTCATGGTCGAGATCTCACAATGAGCAAAATCTGCCGTAAGTAGCTCGTGCACCGGCGACGGCAAGGCCCGAGTTTGTAGACCCATTGCCCTGCTCAGAATTGCCCTGCTCAAAGTGGTCGCCTCGAAGAACCGGTTTGCCGACCCGAGTCCCCCTGGCAACGAGACACATCGCGACCACTCGCGCCTTCTGGAGCGACACGCGGGCCCTAGACAGGTTTCCAGGAAGTGCTCTCTGGGGGCGCCATGCGCGCTTGCGCGCGTTGGCGCCCCAACGGGAAGCGGTGTGACTCAACCGGTGCTGTCGCTCCGAGTCCCGCAGTTCGCTTGCGAACTGCCAAGCTGGTCGTCTTCGACCAGACGCGAACTGCGAAGCTGGCCGTGTGGCGACCTACGGGCGCAGGAGCTGCAGGGCGAGGACCTTGCGTCTGAGTGAGGCCTCGATATTCATTGTACGAGGGGCGAGAACATTGGTGATGCCGCGACAGCGGTTGGCTTTGGCAAGTCTTCGTAGTTCAGCCGCGAGTTTCGCCGGAGGTTCGGGACGTCGTCGCACGAGTGGGCACGTGAAATGCGAGTCGTAGCCTGACGCCTGGCCCAGCCCCGGGGTTGGTCGTGTTCCAATTGCCGGGCTTCTATCTCCTGGGGAAGAGTCAGGCGCTGCCAATGAGCGAGAATCGGTGTGCAAAGTCAAGACCGGTCTTCTGATCCCCGGCCTGCCTACGAAAGGACCCGCAAATCTATGGAACCATCGCCGCTAACGGAAAGTTGGAGCGACCTTGGCGGCCTTTGGAAGTGGACCGTGACAAGCATTGGCCACACAGTGGTGGCTGTCCCCGCTTTGGGCGATTGTCGAGCTTGGCTTCGACGCAGCCCGAAGAATGTGAGGAATCATCCATGCCATCCGTGACGGGGCCTGGCTCTCGTGCCAGGCAGGTTACAGTGACGTTAGTCGCTATCGCGGTGTGTCTGTTCTCGACGGCATGTGAGTTTGTGAAGCGGGTCGATCTGATCCCAAGGGACTATGCTGATATTGACTATTTCGCCAGGCCCTCCGAGCGCGACTCGCGACTTCTGGAGCTGGTAGTAGGGGATGTCTTGCTTTGGCCGCGCTTTGATTTTGATCTTGATGATGCAGATCTCTTCAGGTTTCAGTTCATGGCTATAAGTACTAGGACGGACCTGGCGGTCGAGGTCGTTCGGTGCGAGATGGATATACTTGACGTGCCGACAGACTGTCCTCCGGGGTTGTTGTCCTCTAACTTTAGTGAATGGGTCAAGGGGTGGAAATTCGAGGAGCATGGCCTATACTCCGCGAGTCTAGAGGGAGGGGGCGCGCTTGAGTCTCTCCGGGCATCTGAGATCTCCGAAGACTTCGAGTTGACTGTGTCGTTCGAGGTCAAGATCGAGGATGGTGATCAGACAGCTACACGTAGCTTTGAGATCGTGTTCGTTCCGAGGATCACTCGGCACACTGTCTATCCGACTTAGTCAGTACAGGTTGGCTTCGCCGCGTTGGCGCTCTGATGTGGGGCTGGGCAAGTATCGCCCGGCCGCGATGTGTCTCGATGCGGTCCTTGGCTGACAGTTCTAGGCGCTTCCAGCCTGGCTGCACCTGCTGGCGCCCGGTCCTGGCGTGCGCCTATAGCGACGCCAACCTTCGGCTACGACTCGTCGATCGACCTTGTGCAGAAGACCACAAGTCGAAGAAACTACGACCAATACGATATGCAGACGAAGGGCGTGCACCTTGGAGGTCGATGGTATGTCGGTTCTTACTCAGAGCTCAGTCCGATCTCTCTTTACGAAAGCTACCAGGCCGGTGGAGTTGTCTCGCCAACCCAGTGAGGGAACGTACCCATGGCTAGGCGTCTCGGATCCGAGCCGTTCCTTCCGATGATCCAGATCTCAGGTCCTCCTTGCCTCAGGACGCCCATGGCCCTCTTCACAAAAACGATCGCATTGCCATCTGGTGACCAGTTCGCATGTATTGGCCATCGGGCACCGACCTCGACGTGAACCAGAGTCTCGGATTCTCGACCGTCGGCACGGACGACACCGAGCCGTCGCCCCGAAGTGAAGACGAGGTACCTGCTATCCGGCGACCAATCGAATCCAGAGATACCTCGGGCGACTCTCACGGGAGAGAGCCATCTGCTTGCGGTTCCCTCCGAGCGATTGAGCCTCGCGGTCCAGAGCCACGTCGACGACGACTTACCGCGCGGCTCGTATCGGGCCTGAAATGCGGCGCGCCGACCATCCGGCGAAATCTGGAAAGAGTAGCTCGGCACCGGTAGCACGGCACGCCGGTTTGTACCATCCCGATCCACCACGTAGATGTTCCTCTCGCGGAGACTGGCTGCGCTGTAGTAGAGCCTCTCCCCATCACTCGACCACTGGAGAGGCTTGGCACCGATGTCTGTCAGCAGACGTCGGTTCGAGCCATCACGATCTACGGCGAAGACGTGATAGCGGTGATCGCCGATGTGCGCGCTAACTGCTACTCGATCCCCAACCGGCGACCAAACCGCGGAATGACTCCCTTTGTCTTCTGCGATGAACTTCCGGCTCCACCCGGTCGATAGCTCCAGGAGCTGAAGCCCAAACCCAACTCTCCGGTAGGCGATCGTGGTCAGATCGGGAGAGATGGAAGGTGGCTGGTTGTAGGCGACTCTCAAGTCCTCAGCTGTCGCAAGACGGCGCCTATTGCCGCCGACCCAGTCCAAAGTCCAGACTTCCCGTGCCGTGAAGAACAGGATCTGGGGAGAAGAGCCTGAACTGAGCGCAGCAGTCGTCCACGAAGGTGGCAGCCGAGGCTCGAGGTGGTCGGCTCTTGTCAGCTCGAGATCGGGACGGTTCGACAGGAGAACAAGCCGGCGTTTGGCCTCCGCGAGGCCGACGAGCTCCGGTACCTCCTGGTAGTGGGCAGCTCGCGCGAGGATGGAACCTGCCTCGGTGATCCTGGCCTGGTGCCTGAAGTCTGATGTAACTCGGCCGTCGCTGTTTCGAAACTTCGCAAGCCGGATCTCGATCGTCGCCGATGACGGGTGGCTCGAGCGAGGGAGGCTCTTGCCAACTTCCCTCAGCTTGGCTTCAACGTTCTCGCTGTCAAACTCGAAGACACCTCTGTCTCCCACGAACCGTATGATCTCGTCCAGCTCGCCAGGCAGGAGTTGCAGCTCGAGGTCCTGCCAGCCTTCCAGGTTCTGGTATCTGTGAATGGCGGCCCGCCCGTCACCGAAGATACGAACTGCGCCGAGCACTGTGCCCATGTGCAGTGTCAGTACGGGAAACTCGGGATCGTTGGGGAACTCCGCAAGGAAGTCCTTCCCCTCGATCCGAGTCGTCGGAAAGTCAGAGCCACCACAACCTAGACCTGTGAGCAGGACCATCAAGAAGGCGAGAGCTGAATGCCGGCCGAGGGATGAAAGGCTGGTCATTTCTCGACGTTGGCGAGACTCAGGGCTCCTGACAGTGAAGAGCACGAATGGCATGCTGCCCTCTCGAGGTATCGGACTAGACCGCGAAGAGGAGGTGATTCCGGGAGGCCAATAGGAACCCGCCATCACCTCTTCACTTTGACTCACTCTTACCCGGCAGTCGGCTCGTGAGGGTGAGGGATGCTCCGCGCAACTCCAAGCAAAAACAAGCCAACGATCACGCGGCTCGATGGCTGAACAATGAGATAACCCCATGAGGCCAACGGTCCAAGCTCGGCGAGGTACGCGGCCGCAAACGTAACAGCGCCCAAAGCGGACGCTGCGAACAGGGCCCAACTTGCTGTTCTTTGCAATCCGGCGCCGCCGCGTAGCGCCCAAGCGAAGAGGAATGCCGACAGACTAAAGGTAATCAGGATCAGGGGGAACGCACCGGCCCATGTGGCATCGAACGCTCTGATCAGTTCTATGGTCTCTGCCCTCGCGTCGCCCTCGGCGCTCCGCAAGCTGTCTACCCAGCGATTCTCGCGTGTGAAGATCATGATCGAGCGGCCGATGAGCTCGGTTGCCCCGTAGAACACGAGAAGCAGGATTGCCGAAAGCGCCGCACCCGGCGAGCGGCGCACACAGTAGGCCGCCAGCCCCAAGGCAGCGAGCAAGATCGGGAAGATGTTGAGGTAGCTGAGCCAGAGCCCCAGCGTGTACCAGGTATTCCCGTGCAAATCGAGCCGCTCCTCGAACGATGCGGGCCGGCCGTAGATGTACGGCAGGATCACGATCGCCAGAGTCACGACTCCGGCGGTCACCCCCGCGGCGCCTGAGGCCAGGAAGAGGCCGCGCCATCTGGCTAGTGAATGTTCCGCGTCGACTCGTTCCATTCTCCGTCTCCGTATTGCGAGTAGTCATTTGGCGACGGTAGATCCCACCACTCCAGAAGTCTGAATTGCACTGTACCTGGAGAAGAGAGTCCTTGGCGGCTGGCACCGTAGAGCATTCAGCCAGCCCTAGAAACCTCAGGCCCAGCCCTAAATCGACAGCCCAGCTGAGCGCTAGGAGTCATCGCCACATCGCCGGCAGGCGCCTTGTTCGGCAGCCTCGGCGGAGCACCTCCACGCGTCACCGTAACAATTTCGCTGGCGTCTCGCCCTAAAGCTGGTTTGTGGGGGCCTACGGCGGAGGAAGCCGCAGGGCGAGGACCTGCGTGCGCGTGCGAAGGAAGACGGTGCGGCCGACGACCGTGGGCGGGGTCCACGCCAGCTCGTCGAGCACCTGGGAGCGAGCGAAGACCTCGAGACCCTGCCGCGAGAGCCCCACCAGTGCCAGATCTCCGTCCTCGTCGAGGAGGAGTGCTCTTTCTCCCACGCGCACGAGATTCGCGCGAGCGAACTCGCGGCTGCGCCATAGGGCCTCGCCGTTCTCGAGGTCGATGGCGGTCAAGGGGATCGGACCGAAGTCTCCGCTAGAGCCGTACACGACGTCACCGAAGCGCACCGGGCTCGTGAAGTGGATTCGGACCTGGTTGGTTTGCCAGAGCTCCTCCCGCGGCCCCGACTGTCCGAGCTCTCCGAACTGAAGGTACTGAGAGCCTCCGCGCTGAGAGCTGATGAACATCCGGCCCTCCGAGTCGAAGAGAGGCAGGAGAATGTTGCGACGGCCCCAGTGCGCGGCGTGGGGGTGCTCCCACAAGAGCGCGCCAGTGCGTGGGTCAACGCCGAGCACGGCGCCGTTCACCAGAACTACCGCCTGCTTCGCGCCGTTGTGCTCGATCAATCGGGCGGAGGACATGGCGTTCGGAAGATCTCCAACCTTCCAGACCACCTCGCCGTCACGTTGGCGAAGCGCCACCAGGGATTGGCCCTCGCCCCCCAGCGGGAGAATCAGCAGGTCCTCGAAAGCCAGTGGACTCGCGGCATAGCCTCGTTTGTCGGGCGTGCCGTTCAGCTCGCTGATGAGTTCTTTGCGAAACAGGATTTCGCCGTCCGCTCGATCGAGGGCTAGCAGGGTGCCACGAACTCCAGCGGTGTAGAGGACATCGCCGAGAACCAGCGGAGTCGAGTGGGGACCGAAGCCACGATCGGTCTCCATGTAGTCGGGGATCGGCGCCTCGTAGGCGCGAGTCCAGATCGTGTCGCCGGTAGCGGCCGACATCGCGACGACGACCTCGCGCGAACCGTCGCGAAACATCGTGTACAGAGTGTCGGAATGGACGGCGAGCCCCGAGTACCCCTCTCCGAGCTCTCTGCGCCAGAGGGTCTCAGGCCCCGTCTCGCCCCAGGCGCCGGGGGTGAAGCTAGCGGATGCCACGAAGTCGCGCGTTGGCCCTCCGAACTGTGGCCACTCGGACGCGGTTGCGACAGCCGTTGCGAGAAGCAGGCAGAAGGGGAGCGAGATGGATCGTAGACGGATCATGGACCAAGGCTACAGGACGCACCGAAGGCTGCCTGGAAGTGAGTGTCGCTTCTCTTTCCGGCCACACAGAGTCGGGAAGAAGCGTTGGAAGCGGGTTGATGAGCTCGACTCGTAGCCGATTCCCGAGCCAAGCTCGTTGTCTCTTGACAAGTCGACCGGGGCCCGAGCGTCGAGCTCGATTACGCCAAGCTCAGGAAACTCGCTGTAGACGCGGCACGCTCATCCGATCTCAACGTTGCCAGCGCCGAGGCGTCGAGACACTCGTCGGCACTCGCGACTCGAGAACTGGCGACTCGAGAACTGGCGACTCGAGAACTGGCGACTCGAGAACTGGCGACTCGAGAACTGGCGACTCGAGAACTGGCGACTCGAGAACTGGGGCACTCGAGGGACACGGAGAATGGTCCCCGATGGCATCGAGCCCCCTCTCGCGTAGACATGTCAGATGACATGTTGTAGCATGTCAAGTGACATGTCAGTGGTGTACATGGAGGCCGAACGAGAGATCGTCCTGAGCGATCGGCAGAAAGAGATTCTGCAGTCGGCGATCGAGATTCTCGCTACCGAGGGTTATGGCAACCTGACCATGCGCGCTGTCGCCCGCAAGAGCGGTATGAAGCTGGGGGCGCTGCAGTATCACTTCCGCACTTGGGAAGACGTGCTTCGCGCGCTGGCCAGGTATATCGCCGAGGCCTATCGAGAGTCGTTCGATGCGCTCTCCCCAAGTGGCGGACGGTCGAGTCTCGAAGACTTCGTTCGCTTCATCCTCGCCGACGAAGCCGGCTCCAGATTGCAGTCCGATCGCCTGCTTCCTCAGCTGTGGGCGATGGCTCGGGTGGAGCCGCTGATGGCAGCGCTCCTGGA
>JANQPS010000897.1 GCA_028285365.1 Thermoanaerobaculia bacterium
AGTGCGACCGTTTCGGCCCCTACAGTGGCGCTCTGCGCAGAGGCCGCTGCCGAAGCTCCCTCAGGCTGTTCCGGTTCGCGCTCGGGGCCGGGTCCGAACCAGATGCCGAGCCTCGTGCGGTCGTCGTGCTCGCAGTCGAACATGATGAGCGACGTGACACCTTCGGATCGCGAGCCCATGGCGCTCACGGTTCCGCGGTGCGCCGAGTAGAGTGCTCGCGCCGCCGGGTGAGCAATTTCCCCGCGTCCGAGCATCTCGCCCACGTCGACGTTGATGTTGTTACGCCGCAAGACTTCGGGATCACTGGTACGCCCCTCGAAGAAAGCCTCGAGCTCTTCCTGCTGGCGCCCGAAACTGAGGATCTTGAAGTAGATGAAGCCCCGCCGGTCGAAACCCTCCGGCTCTCCCGTTCCGTCGCCAGACGGCTCGATATCGGTGAGGATCGCGGTCTCGAAGACGAACGGAATCGACAATCCGAACATCGAGTAGTAGCCCTCGGGCAGATCTGACGTCCCCAAGGTCTCGAGGACCTTGGCCCGGCGCTGAACCGGGTCACGCAGCTCCTCGGCCATCTCGCTTGCCTTGCGGGCACCGTAAAAGGCGACTCCGGCAAGCGAAGCCCCCAGAATCACCAGGACTCCGACGCAGCCACATCCGACCCACACCCAAGGTGACGTACTCTTCTCATTGCCCATGTTCGAATACTCTCTCTTCGTCACGGCTTTCTGTCAGCGCTCTGCGTGAACGGCTCTTTCGTCACGGCGACCCGCTCTCGGTTCCGCACCCAACTGGAATGACGCGGAGCGACCCGGGCACGCCTACGTTAGCGACTCGCAGTCCGCTGTGGACGTTACGATGACCGGGCCAACCTATTCCGCGCCACCCTATTCCGGGCCACCCTGATTCCCGCCTTATTCGCGGGGCCCTTTCCGGAACCCTATGCGCATTCGCCACCGCAAGGAGCCGAAATCCATGAGCCGAGAAGCCACACTCCGGTCAGCCTTGGAAGAACACCTCGACCCGATCGAGCTGCGCGTGACGAACGAGAGCTCACAGCACAACGTGCCGCCGAACTCGGAGACACACTTCAGGGTCCTGGTCGTCTCGCAGCGATTCGAGTCCAAGAACCGACTCGCAAGACATCGAGCCGTTCATCAGGCCGTCGGAGAAGAGCTCGAAAGCGGCCTCCATGCACTCGCGATCGACGCCTGGACTCCCCAGGAATGGGAAGAGCGCGCTCAACCGTCGCAGTCTCCCGAGTGTCGAGGCGGCTCGGCAGCCGAACAGTAGCGCTCTGGCTCTTGCTGCGCACTGCCGGATCCAACTGTGACTGACAGCCGCCCAAGACGCTTTCGCACGATCGACGCTCACACTGGCGGCGAGCCGCTTCGAATCATCGTCGAAGGGATCGACGAGCCGCTCGGCGACAGCATGTTGAGCAAGCGACGTTGGCTCGAGGACAACGACGACCTGGCCCGGCGACTCCTGATGCACGAGCCGCGCGGGCACGCTGACATGTACGGCTGTCTGCTCACCGAGCCGGTGACCGGCGACGGTGACGTCGGTGTGTTGTTTCTGCACAACGAGGGCTACAGCACCATGTGCGGTCACGGCATCATCGCTCTGACCAAGGTGGGTCTGGAGCGAGGTCTCTTCACTCCTGCCAACCCTGACGAGATCCGCATCGACACACCGGCCGGACGGGTGACGGCCCAGCCACACTGGAAGCCGCAGACGAGTGGACGCAGGGTCGCCGCCGTGAGCTTCGAGAACGTTCCGTCCTTCGTACTGCATCAACAGGCCGACGTCACCGTGCCAGGAGCTGGCTCGGTCTCACTGGACGTCGCCTTTGGCGGCGCCTTCTACGCGGTTGTCGACGCGACCGAGCTCGACATCGATCTCCAACCATCCGAGGCCGGCGCCATCATCGAGCAAGGGCGCACGATCAAGCGAGCCGTAACGCAATCCCTGCCCGTCAGCCACCCCACTGGGGAGGACGATCTCGACTTCGTCTACGGCACCATCATGGTCGCCCCGTCGGAGCGCTTCCACTCCCGCAACGTGTGCGTCTTCGCCGACGGCGAAGTCGATCGCTCGCCAACGGGAACGGGGGTCAGTGCTCGGGCCGCCATTTGCGCCGCCCGCGGCGAGCTGAGCCCCGGTCAGTCGATCACCATCGAGAGTCTTATCGGTAGCACCTTCGACGTTCGCTACGAACGCACGCTCAGGCTCCAACCCGCCACGCCAGCGATCGTTCCGATCGTCACGGGAACCGCCTTCGTCACCGGCGAGCACACCTTCGAGGTCGACCCCGAAGACCCCCTGCGAGAAGGTCTCTTTCTACGTTAGGAACCGCCGCCCGCCTGGGCAGCGATCGCCGAGCGGGCGGCCGCAACGTACGCTCCTACCTGCTGTTCCAGCACCGGCAGCGGCACCGAGCCGTTGAGCAACATCACGTCATGAAACTGACGGATATTGAACGCTGGTCCGAGCGCACCTTCGGCCATGGCACGCAGCCGACGGATGGTCAGCTCGCCCATCTTGTAGGACAACGCCTGACCAGGCCAGGAGATGTAGCGATCGATCTCGGTCCCGATCTCATGAAGCGGGAGCGCCGTATTCTCGGCCAGGTAGTCGCGCCCCTGCTGGCGAGACCACCCTTTGGCGTGCATGCCCGTATCGACGACCAGACGACACGCACGCCACATCTCGTAAGTCAGACGGCCAAAGCGCGAGTAGGGATCTTTGTACATCCCCATCTCTTCGCCCAGAAACTCCGTGTAGAGCGCCCAACCCTCACCGTAGGCGGAGATGTAGTCGTAGCGCCTGAAGTTCGGTAGACCTTCTTGCTCGCGGGCCAGAGCGTTCTGGAGGTGATGCCCGGGCACTGCTTCGTGCAGGGTCAGCGCCACCAGGTTGTAGAGCGGCCTCACCTTGAGGTCGAACGTGTTCACCCAGTAGATGCCTGGCTCGTTGCTTCCCTCGGAAGGCCCCACGTAGCGCCCGGCAGTGTACTTTGGCGCCATGTGAGCGGGCACCGCTTCGACCGTGTAAGGCCGACGGGGCAGTGTGCCGAAGTAGGCCGGGAGCTTGCCGTCGACCTCCTTGGCAATGAACGAGGCTTCCTTGAGCAGATCCTGTGGCGTCTCTGCATAAAACCGGGGGTCGGTCCTCAAGAACTCGAGGAACGCGTCGAAGGTGTCTTTCCACTCGAGCTCTTCCAGGATGGCGTCCATCTCGGCGCGAATGCGCTCGACCTCCTGGAGTCCGATCTCGTGAACCTGGTCAGCCGTGACATCCAGGGTGGTGTAGTACTTCACCTGATGGTCGTAGTAGGCCTCGCCGTTGGGCAGGTCGGTCGCCGCAATCCCCTCCGTGCCGTTGGGGATGTACTCCTCCTTCATGAACTTCGAGAAGGCTGCATAGCCCGGCACGACGGCTTCGAGGATGGCAGCGGTTCCCTGCTCCCGAATTCGCTCCTGCTCCTGAGGCGGGACACTCTTGGGGAACCTGTCGAAAGCTCGGAAGAAGACGCTCTCCTCGGCATCCGCTACGACGTGAGCATCGTAGGTCGAGTCGTAGCCATCGAGAACCACCTTCGGGAGCTTCATGCCGCTCTCGAGGCCCGCACGCATGTTGGCGATCTGCTGCTCGACCAGCGTCGGCCAGGCCCGCAAACGCGAGATCAGATCGTCATAGTGACCGACCGTGTGGAGCGGGACCTGGCGATGGATGCGCGAGAAGTTGATGTGAAACCCGGAGTCGGCGTTCAGCGGGATCATCCAGGCACCGAGCTCGTAGTCCTTGACCCGGGCACTCAGCTGACGTTCGAACATGGCCGCGTTGATTCGGTCAGTCGTGCTGAGGTCGTCACGACTGAAGGTCGACAGCTCGGCGAGGAACGCCTTGTCCTGCTCATAACGTCGAGCCAGGTCTTCCGGCGCCACAGAGGTCAACAATCCGTTACCTCGAAGATCACCGACCGACGTCGCAAAGACCGGGTTTTCGTTGAGTCGGTTCTCCCACTCCCGAGCAAACAGGTCCATGAGCCGATCGTGCTCCGCATCGGTGCTCGGCGAACAGGCCGTGGCGACGATCGAGAACGAACAGATCAAGAACCGGAAGAGCGGAGCATAAGAGGGGACACGGGGCTTCATGGAATCTCTCCTGGAGGCGCGAATCGCGGAGGTCTCCCCGGGGGCCGGGGAAGCGGACTTTGGGAACCAACCTTCCGAGGTCCAGAGCTCAGGCCAGACCCAGCGTGACGCCCTGTTGGAGCCGCTGACTCGACCTTCGAGCCAAAGAGCTCACAAGACGTTACTCTAGGCGGCACGCCCGTCGTGGCCTGAGCCGGGACGGCATCAACTCCACAGGCAACGTCCTGATCGTCTGAAGAGATCCCCGAAGACATCGACTGGAGAGCACTGACCTGCACAGCGGACCCTATCGCGTTGCTTGCAGGGCCAGTAACGGCTCCATCGAAGCAGACTCTCAGACCAGAGCACGTGTCCAACACAACTGACCAGGAGCCCCAGCGCGCGCCCTCAAGCCGTCGTCGAGGGCTTCCGAGGAGAATCCAATGAAGACAGCCACCATCGAGACCAGCCGGGGCACGATCAAGCTCCAGCTCCACGACGACAAGGTTCCCAATACCGTGGCCAACTTCGAGAAGCTCGCCGGTGACGGCTTCTACGATGGTCTGAAGTTCCACCGAGTGATCGCTGATTTCATGGTCCAGACAGGCTGTCCGCACGGGACCGGCACTGGCGGCCCCGGCTACACCTTCGAGGACGAGTTCGACTCCACGCTCACGCACGAAGGCCCGGGGATCTTGTCCATGGCCAACGCCGGCCCCAACACCAACGGCAGTCAGTTCTTCATCACACACGTGGCCACACCGTGGCTCGACGGCAAACACAGCGTCTTCGGCAAGGTGCTCGAAGGCCAGGACGTCGTCGACACCATTCAGCAGGGCGACACCATGACGAGCGTCAAGATCGAAGGCTAGGCGGCCCCGGCGCCGCCACGAGGCGGCGCCTCCCCTCCGGTCTCGAGCGGGACCGGCACAGACCACTACTGCGCACCCGTCATCAGAGCATGGCCTTCAAAGTCGCCTTCATCGGCAGTCACGGAGTCGGAAAGACAACCCTCGTCTACGGCCTCGCCGCCCGACTCAAGGCCCGCGATCACGCGCTCGAAGTGGTCGTGGAGGTCGCCCGCCGCTGCCCCCTGCAGCTCAACGAAGAGACGAGCCTGGCAGCGCAGAGCTGGATCTTGCATACCCAGATCGGCGACGAGGTGATCGCCGAGGAGCGTTATCCGATCGTGCTCTGCGATCGCAGCGTCCTGGACAACTACGTCTACTTGATGCTGGCCAAGGGGACCCAGGCTCATCTCGAGCGCCTGGTCGAGCATTGGATGACGACCTACTCCCTTCTGGTCCACGTTCCCGTAGCCCCTGGGCCACTGACCGCGGACGGGGTCCGCTCGACGGACACCGCGTTTCAGGCCACCGTAGCAACTCGTCTGCTCCAAGAACTGGAGCAGCGCGAGCTCGACTTCATCGATCTCGACTCCAACGATCGATCATCCTGGATCGACCAGGTCGAAGACGCAGTGCTTCCTCGTCTGGGGCCGCTGCAGCTGGCGCTGCCTGAGGACGACAGTCGCTAGCAGCAGCGATCGCATCTGATCCGGCCGTTCGATGACGGCTCTACGCTCGGTGCGCGAGACGGACTCCTCGCAGCGCGCTCAGTCATCCATGACGTGGCGAACCGAGAGGTCGACCTGAGGGGCGGCGCACTCGAAGCGACCCTCGGCAAGCGCGAGAGTCGCCAGGCCGTCTGCATTCAACCAGTCGTGGGGTGAGAGCTGGCACGGCGTGTGCTTGAACGATGCTCATGCACTCGCGAAGTCCGGGCACAACTTCGAGTTTGACGAGTCCAGCCGAACGAGAGACGGCCTGGAGGAGAGCGCGTTGCGAGAGGATCCTCCTCCCGGCCTTTGTGGCGGTCATGGTCGCCCTCGTACCACTCAGCGCAGCCTTCTCAGCCGGACTGCACGACCATCGCGTCCGATTCCTCCTCGACGTCGGCCGTCAGGTTCAGTGGCCGGAAGCGCTGTCGCCTCACAACCGCCCGTTTGTCATCGGTGTCATCGGAGACCCCAGAGCGGCTGACGCTTTGCGGTCACTCGAAGGTCGGAAAATGGCAGGAAGCCCGATCGTCATCCGGGTCTTCGACAGCCCCTCCGACATCACCTTTTGTCACCTGCTCTACGTTGCGACTCGCGACGGCAAGACCCAGAGCGAGGTCATCAAGCTCACGACTGGCACCGGTGTGGTGACCGTCGGCGAGAGCTTCGAGTTCGCCCGCGTCGGCGGGATCATCGGTCTCGTGGACTACCGAAGACAGGTCGGGGTCACGATCAACCTCAGGGCCGCCAAACTCTCGAAGCTGGTGTTCGACGCCGACCTGCTCGACCTGTCGAACGTCTATATGTAGGCGTCCTTGGCCGCTTGGCTCAAAGCGTCCCGTCGGGCCTTGCGATCGTTCTTGCGAACGGTGATCTCGGCGACGGCCCAGCGCTTCAGAGAACGCCCATCATGACGCGCCACTGCGAGAGCTCTGTCGGGCGCAGATAGGGGTTGAGCTGAAGCTCGCGACCAATCGTCGAGCTCGGAGCGGGGCCATAGTTGTGCCCGGGGTAGATCTCGATCTCAGGCGGCAAGGCTGCTAGTCGCCGCAGCGAATGGAACATCTGATCGACATCGCTGCCGGGTAGGTCGACACGCCCGACTCCTTGCACGAACAGAGTGTCGCCCGCGATCATCACACCACCCGAGAGAAAGCAGCAGCTACCGGGCGAGTGTCCAGGCGTGTGCAGCACCTCGAGCTCGAGCCCACCGACGGCAATTCGCGAACCATCTCGAAGAGTCCGAATCTCGGCGCCTTCGATACCGGTCTGCTCGACCATTCGGTCCGCCTCGGCCTCGTGAATGTAGACGGGCAGCGTGACCTCCGCCAGCAGCTCTCTGAGTCCCGGAATGACCGTTCCGAAGATCTCACCTCCCACATGATCCTGGTGGAAGTGGGTGGCGACCACCGCGACGACCTCGTACCCCTCCGCTTGCGCGCGAGCCATGAGTCCCATCGGATCGAACGCCGGATCGAAGATCACACACTTGCGTGACTCCGGATCTCCCACGATGTAGAGGCAGTTACCCATCGGACCCGCAAAAACCTGTTGGAGCCAGGGGCGCTTGGCACCTGGCTCTTGGGAAGCCGTATCAGCACTGGGGGTGGTGGATCCGTCCATGACTCGCTCCTTTGCTCGACCAGGCCGATTCTCTCGACCGAGGCCCCATCGTGACACGGACACACTCTCAACCCAAGCAGTCCAAGGAGTGCTCGAAGCGTCCATCCGCCGATCGTCAACCGCGGCTCGCGTACTCCTCATAGGCAGCGCGCAACGCGCCTTCTAGCTCGTCTCGACCTTCGTCACCGAGAACCGCGGACGGCAGGATCCCGGCCACGCCGTCGGGACCGACGACCTCGATGTGGACGCCGTCGCGTCGGATCTCGGCGACTTCGTCCCAGCGTCTCTCCTCGTACTCGCTCGCCGTGTAGCGCCGGAATCTCACTCCAGCGTCGTCGACGATCACGAGCGGCGTCGTCTTCGCCAGCGCCAACCCCCGCCGCTGCCCGAGGGCCCCAATGAGGGTCACGAGCCCCAGACAGAAAGCTACCAACGCAACCGCCCGACTCGGAGTCCGGAGTACATACACGCCAAGCACGAACCAGTTGACGAACAGGAAGAGCATGAAGGCGCGGCTCCTGCGAAGAGCGCCCGAGAACGCCCAGAACTCTCGACCCTTGTTGGCATCGGCCGCCTCGAGCCCTTGCTCTCCTGCCACGGTTACAGGCTTGTCGTCTTCAGTCATCGTCGGTCCTTCGTCTCGTCGCGGGCCACGTTCGGCTGATGATCGCACGCTCTAGCCGAGCCTGCGATCCCAGTCGACACCCAACAAGGCTCGCAAGAGGCTGGAGACACCCGTCGATCGCGGCCGCTGATCTAGAGTGACGACTCACCATGACTGTTCGCAAGCAGCTGAGTCGCCTGACGCAGAGGTTTCCTGGTCTGCGAAAGCGCCGTTTCAAGAACCGCGTTCAGCTCAGATGGGGATCGGGCGACTTCTTCGACGAGCTGGAGAGCACCTACTGGATGCGCTCGTCCACGGTTCGCCGACATCTGGGCCAACTCGCAACGGGCCATCCAGACGCGGACTGGCTCAGCTGGTTGCGGCAACAGCTGATCTCATCGAAGCCGGCCCGCAAAGACGGCTACCGGGCGCTCGTTCTCGGCTGCGGGGAGGGCTGGCTGGAGCGAACGCTCGCCGAGTGGCCAGAAGTCGTGGCCATCGACGCCGAGGACGTCGCTGCAGACGTGGTCGACAGAGCGCGCGACAAGGCAGAACAGGCCGGTCTCGCGGTCAACTACCGGGTCTCCGACCTCAATACCCAAGGTCTCCCCGAAGAACACTACGACCTCATCGTCGCGCACTCCGTGCTCCATCATCTGGACCAGCTCGAGTTCGCGCTCGACCAGATCCACGACGCTCTCAGGCCAGGAGGAGTCGTCGCGATCAACGAGTACGTGGGTCCAGCCCGCCTCCAGTACTCAGACGCCGCCATGACGGTGATCAACGAAATCATGGCGGTCCTGCCAGGCAGCTATCGCATCTCGACGCTCACCGGCGAGCCTCTTTCGGAGAAGACGAGGCCGCCAGTCGACTACCTCATGAGCGTCGACCCTTCCGAGGCGATCCGCTCGGACGAGCTTCACGCCTTGGTTCAGACGCACCTCGACGTGCTC
The DNA here is from genome assembly GCA_028285365.1 of Thermoanaerobaculia bacterium. Lineage (GTDB taxonomy): Bacteria > Acidobacteriota > Thermoanaerobaculia > Multivoradales > Multivoraceae > JANQPS01. The sequence continues at coordinate 8,875 of JANQPS010000897.1, forward strand.
TACGAGGCTCCCCTCAACGGATCGGTCCTTCAGCATCTCCTCTACGAGATCGTCGCCAACTTCGACGACGAGCTACCCCATGACCGCGCGCTCATCCAGCTCATCGCGGCCTACGAGGAGCTCCTCCACGAGGTCGGCACCCTGGAGCCGGACTACGCGTTCTACGTGGCAACGAGGCGCGACCACCCTGCAACTCTCCGCCTCGAGCGCTCTCGAGCGGCCGAGCGCCGCTACTTCTCCGGACCTGGGAACGAGCTCGGCCAAAGCTGGTGGAGCTGGCCGGGTGTTCGCCGACACCTGCACGAGGTTCCCACGGGAGATCCGACAACCGACTGGTGGACGCGTGCCAAACAATGGCTCGTGGACGGCGGCGTGTCGGCAACCTCGCCGATCCTCGTCATCGGCGAGTCGTGGCTCGAGCCCGTGCTCCGCGACGTCGCCACGAACCTGACCTTCGTACACGACGACGAGGGCCTATCGAACCTCCCACACGGCGAGTATCACGCCGTGATCACGACGGGGGGACTGGGCCGCTCGAGCATCCCCGCACCAGAGCTCGTGACTCTGCTCTCGAGGTCGATGCAGCCCGGAGCCTTCTTCGTCGTCAACGAGCGACGCGACCCCAGCCAGCGTGCGCAAGCATTCGCCGCGCGGCTCGCCGTCGCACTCGAACCGCTGTTCCCCGCCGAGGGTTATCACCCCCTCGAGGCGCGTGCGCGTCAGCCTCCAGTCGAGCTCGTGGCCGAACACTTCACCATCGAACGGGAGCTCGCGTGTGGCGGCGAACTCCTCGAGACGCTACTCGGTTCCAACGAGGCGACGTGGAGGACAGTGATCGATGCTCACGGCACCACGCTGCTAGACGTGCTGTGCATGATCGAACGCCGGCTGCTGGAGGATGGCCACCTCCTGCCGGAGCACGTGGTTCTGTTCGCACGCAAGCGACCAGAAGCTTGAGGCCCGCTCCAGAATCGCAGCCCCTGGCAAACGACAACGCGGCTAGCGATCGATGGTCGCCTCAGGTGCCCTGATCCAGATCGCGCAGATCGACCAGCACTTCCGGATGATGAGGCTCACCGAAGGCGAGGCGGGCAAGTCCTGCTGCCACCTCGTCAGTCGTCGCAAAGCCGTCGATCCGTTCGAGCTCACGAAAGCGCTCGACCAGTGGGAAGTCGTCCACAGACGCTCTCCGGATCGTCGCCTGCATGTCGGTGTTGATGACCCCCGGAGCCACAGAGTAGGCGCGTATGCCAGCGTCACGCTCCTCGAGAGCCAGGACCTCGGTCATGCGATCCACGGCCGCCTTGCCCGCACAGTAGGCCGACCACCCTTCATACGGATTGCGTCCTGCACCCGAGGAGACGTTGAGCAAGACGCCACCGCCACCAAGAGCGCGCCGTGACCTCACGAAGGCCTTCGATCCGTTGTGAACACCCACGGCGTTGATTGCGAGGTGGGTCTCCAGGTCTTTTGCATCGATCTTGCGCAGTGGTGCTATCGGCTCCAGCACGCCGGCGTTGTTGATCCACAAGTCGATGGGCCCCAGGACCTCCTCCACCTGTTCGGCGAACCGCTCCAGGCTTTCGGCGTCGCGGACGTCCACGGCGGCAGTGATCGTCTGGCCTCCTGGTGAGGCCGGCTCGCGCCGCGCGCACAGCCCGAGCCGAGCACCCTGACGACTCCAAGCTAGTGCGAGTCCAGCACCCAGACCGCGACTCGCACCGGTGATCACGATCGTCTTGTCGGCAACGCTCATCGACTCATTGTGTCAGCAACCAGGAGCGTAAGGACCGGGCCCGGCGAGAGTCGGAGCGGATCGACAGCGGAGGTGAGTTAGGCCGGGAAGACGAGAGCCAGGACCCCGACGGCTAGGAGGATCGGCAGCCACATCGCCAGACACAGTACGTAGCGCTTCACGCCGCGAGCCTGCTCGTCGCGCAAGACCACCGTCTTGGCGACGACGTCCAGGGCTCGCTGTCGCTTCTGCGTAAACGGTACGAACAGCGCATCGAGCACAAAAACCTCGAAGTAGAGCGAAAGGCGTCTCAGGATGGCAGCGCCTAGGCCGATCGAGCTGCCGTCTTCCGACCTCACGTGGATTCCCATGACGCGCTTGCCGGCAGTCTGCCCGAAGCGATGCTCGAGCACCGGGAAGTAAGACACGAGAAGCCCGACGTAGCCGGCGAAGAGACCGATGAGCGCCGCAAGCGCCAGGTAGAAGGCGACGCCACCCTGCAGGGCTTCCAGGCGAGGCCCGACCAGCACACCCACCAGGGCAAACGGTAGTCCCAAAGTCGCACAGATGCCGCCGTCACCGACAAATGCGAAGACGCGCTCGAAAAAGCCTGCGTAGGTGAGCTCAGCCTCTTCCATGAAGGCCGCTGCGACCTCTTCCGGGGTGCCGAGACTCCGCGCCACTTCGCCGGTCGACTCGCCCTTCTCGGTTCCGAGCTCGAACCGGGCTCGCAAATCGGCTTCGAGTCGCTCGACGTCGGACGACTTGCCCCACACGTTGTCGCGCACCAACTCGACGTATTTGTCTACAGTCATGTCCATCTCTCGCATCGCCTCATGCTCCTTGTCCGGTTCCGTAGTCGAGCAACGTTCTTCGCGCGCATGCCCCCTAGCAGCTCCTGCGGTTCGGCGAAGGCAGTCGTCTCAGTCCAGCAGCCGATCGACCGCCGACGAGAACTTGAGCCATTGCCCCTTGAGGGACTCGAGCTGCCTCTGCCCGGCATCGGTCAGGCTGTAGTACTTGCGCGGCACACCGCGCCCCTGTTGCTGCCACTGAGGCGCGACGAGACCTCGGTCCTCGAGGCGGTAGAGCACCGGATACAGGGTGCCCTCTTTGATCTCGAGCTCGCCGTCGCTTCGCTCCCGAAGCTCGGAAACGAGCTCGTACCCGTAGCGGGGCTCCGAAGCGAGTAGCCGCAGCAACACCAGCTCGAGAGTGCCGCGTTTCAGCTCGCGGCTCAGCGAGGTGTCGGTCGAGTCGTGCTTGCTCATACCATTTGTACGTTCTCACCTAATATTTTGTTGTACAAGGTATTCACAAAAACTGTCAGGTCTCCCACTTCGAAGACGACCTATCGACCTGAAGCCCCGCAGAAATCTCGAGCAAGGAGCGAGGCGAGCCCGCTCGCGCCCCCTTGAACGCGGCCCCGTCCTGCCAGTCCTGTCGCCTACAGGCGAGCCCAGGGACGGGACACCGCAGAGACCACCGCAGAGACTCTGCGCTCTTCGATCCTCGACAGCAGCCTCACGCAAGCGTGAGACGGGGAGAGCCTCGTCTCGAGCACTCGGCGAGGCGATCCCTCAAAGACGCCATCACCTGCCTACACCATGAAACCCGAGCGAGCACGACAACTGCAGGTTTGCCTGTTCCTGATCGCCACGTTGACCGTCGAGGTGGTGCCGGCAGGCCACACATCACCAGCGCTGCGCATCGAGCTGCGAGGAGACACGCTCCTGGCGCACTCGGTCACACCCGGCGGTGTCCTCTACGTCGTGGGTGCTTCGAGAGAAGTCATCGAGCCCTACCGGTCGCCTCAGAACCGACCTCGTCAGGAGCGCCTCGACATCGAGCGCATGACCGTGATTCACACCTCGGGGCAGGACCATGACCATGACGGAAGACTGAGCGTCGAGCTCGACCGACCTATCCGCCGAGGCGTGATCGCAGCCGTCGACCTGAGCAGCGGCCAGCACGCGATGACGCCCATTGGCGTCGGGCCACGTCCGTTCCACTCGGCTGTCAAGGTCGATCCGTCGACCGGAACCCTGAGTCTGGGCCTCCGGCGAGCCCTGGTCCTGTGGCTTCGACCTGGTCTCGGCGCGTGGCTGGCGCAGGTTCAAGACGGGGCTCCCAAAGACCTCGACCGTCACCGCCTCCGGTCACTGCGCTGGCCACTCGCGGCGCTCCTGCCGTGGCCAGCGCTCGACGAGGAGCCGGTGCGGCTCGACCGACTCGATCCGTCCGACCGACTGGTCGTGGTGGACCTGGAGTCCATGACCATTGGCTTCTTCGCACTCGAGAACCAGGAGGAAACACCATGAGGCTGGAGACCACCAGGACCTTGTTCGTTCTCTTCGCCACGCTGGCATCGATCGCTCAGGTGACCACGGCCAGGGTCTCCCCTGTCCTCGAGACCCGCAGTCCGGAAAGCTCCGCTTCCGAAGCCACAACGGAGGCCAGGAACACATCCGAACGGCTCTCTGAACGTCGAATGCGCCGCTGTCGAGCTGTTGAGCTCAGCGGCCCGGATGCCGGATCGCGTCCGCTCGAGACTCTCGTGTTCGAAAGCTCCAGCGCGCTACTGAGGCTGCTGAAACATGCAGAGCCGCCCCGAGCTGCAATCGCTGCTGAAGATCCGCAGGTCTCGCGCACGGTCCCATCGGTGCCTCCGATCGCTCGAACCGTCATACCCGTCGAGAGGCTTCGGTTCTGGTGCGCGACAACACCGCAACCGAACCGATCCTCCAAAACAGCAAGAGCTCCCCACCGTCGCTCGGAGTCTTCACAATGAGCGTCGCTCCCCTACGACACACCGCTCTCGAGAGCCGCACTGAGCAACTGCCACCGGCCACCGAACATCTCCTCCAGCAGGCTGGACCAGCACTCGCCGGCGAGCATGAGCCGCAATCCACCATCGACCGTTATCCCGACCTGATCTCGCTGCTCCAGCGACGCAACGGTTTCCTGGTCTACGGCTCGACGATCGAGGTGTTTCCTCTCTCGCGGGCGGCGGCTGGCCCCGATCAAATCAGCTGGAACCACCCGAACTTCTGGCGAGCCCAGTACCCGGAGCTGGACCAGGCCCGTGCGCACGTCTTCGGCCAGGACGCCTTTGCCCGACAGTATGCGATCGACTCGGTCGGCCGGGTCCACGTGCTCGATCTCGAGACCTCGGAGCTCGAGCTCTACGGAGCCACGCTCGACGAGTGGGCCTGGCGAATCGATCGGGAGCGCCGCGAGTGTCCCTACGGGCGCCTGGCAGGAGAGTGGGTCCGCGTCAACGGCGCCCTGCGGGGAGGAGAGCGCCTGGCGGCACGAATCCCTTTTGCTCTCGGTGGCGAGCGCACCGTCGAGAACGTCGAGGCGTTGGACGTCTACGAAGCCTTGAGCCGCGCACGAGACACCAACGCACGACTCGAGCGCCGTAGCGGCTGATCCGAAACTACGCCGTCAGCTTGCGGTCGGCAACGCAGCCGACGAGGCCACGTGCGGCATGACCGAGTCGGTGAAGAGCTCGAAGCTCTGATGACTCAGTGGCGCACACAGCAGGTACTCCAGACTGATCTCGTCCTGGAGCCTGGTGATCTCGTCGATGACCCGCTCCGGCGATCCGTGGATGATCACGTGATTCAGGTAGCGGTCGATCACGTCGTCACCGACGAAGATATCCTTGATGCCGAGCTCCTCGCGCTCCGTGTTCAGGCGGCTCTGCGCCTCGACCGGCTTGGTCGGCCCCTTGGCGTGAGAGCCAACCGTCCACTGCGCCCCCGCGCGAGCCACATCCAACGCCTCGGCGTCCGTGGGTGCCACTGCGATCAGCCGAGCCATGGGAAGGTCGCGGCCCTCGATCTGATGGCCAAACGACTCCAGACGCTCGCGATAGAACTCCCGCTTCTCGCCGATTCGTTCATGGTTCGAGTGGGGGTCGAGCATGATCGAAAAACCGTTCTCGGCCGCCCACGTCATGGACTCCGGAGACGACGCAGCCATCCAAACCGGTGGATGTGGTTCCTGAAGAGGCTTGGGAAGCACCTCGACGTCGTGGCACTCGAAGTGGTCCCCCGTGTAGCTCATGTGTTGCTGGGTCCACGCTGCCAGGACGACCTCGACGTGCTCGCGAAACACGTCGTAACTCTGGTCGGGGTCGACACCGAACGCCTCGAACTCGCCTTTCTGGTACCCGCGGCCCGCTCCCCAGTTGACGCGCCCCCCGGAGAGCACGTCCAGCAGAGCCACCTCTTCTGCCAGGCGCAGAGGGTTGTAGAACGCAGCCAGCGATACGCCGGTTCCGATCCGGAGTCGCTGGGTCCGAGCCGCGATCTGTGCGGCGACCAGATGAATCGACGGACACACACTGAACGAACTGAAGTGGTGCTCCGCAAGCCAGACCGCGGCGTAGGCTGTCTGCTCCATGACGTCGATGCGCTGAAAGGCCCGACGATAGATCTCGGGTAGCGGGAAGCGACGATCTGGCCATGAGAAGAACTGCAGGACTCCGACCTTCATGTCAACTCCCAATCTCGCCGAACCGCACAGTCGGGGAGTCACTCGGAGCCATCGTCACGCGATGTGCGGCACCGCAGCGAAGCTTCTCTGAGATCGACAGTCCCCAACAACCTGAAAGACGTCACTACCTCGATCAGGCTAGCACGACGCTCGTTGCCGCCGACGAAGAGGCACGTCTTGTCCGACCGCCTCTGCGGTGGCACACTGCGGGCGCTCACGCTCACACGCAGAACCTTCCGCACGCTCCCCAGGAGAGTCACTGATGAAGACCTATCTCCCATTCGTGTTCGCACTCGGCACCGCCCTTTGTTGGGGTCTCTATGGCCCAACGCTCGGCAAGGCGAGGCTCGCCGACGTCTCACACTCGCCCTTCAAACCGTACGTCATGATCGGAGTCGCCTACCTGGTGATCGCAATCGTCGGCGGCTCCCTCGGCATGCTCTACAAGGGCGACAGCTTTCAGATGACCGGCCCCGGCGCGATCTGGGGACTAGGCGCTGGCACTTTGGGGGCCATGGGTGCCTTCTGCCTGACCTTGACCATGTTCACCGGCGGAGCCCGCATCCCGCACGCCGTCATGCCGGTGGTCTTCGGCGGCGCGGTCACGGTCACCGCACTCTCGACCATCTTCGCTTCGGGAGGCTCTCTTCGCGGCGGCCCGATGCTCTGGGTGGGAGTTGCAGGCATGCTGATCTCGGTCTTGATCATCACGGCGAACACTCCGCACGAGACTCCGGGAGGTGGGCCGGCGCACGCCCCTGCCCAGACGTCCGCCGACGGTGAGGCAACGTCCAGCGCCGAGCCTGCGGCCGAGAACTGATTCAGGTGTGAAGGGCGGCTCTCGGGAGAGCCGCCGTCGACCTACCGCTCGGGTTCGAGCCCGAGGCTCGCGCATGATTCGCACCTCGGCTTCGAGCTCGTCAATACTTCCGGGCGACGCGCAGTGAAACGTCTGCTGGAGCACTTCCAGGTCGAGCCCCGCGGCAGCTCGCTCCAACGCGAGCTACTGGGCGGTGTCGTCACCTTCTTCGCGATGGCCTACATCGTCGTCGTGAATCCAGCCATCCTGAGCGCGGCCGGGGTTCCGCTGGAGGCAGCCGTCGTCGCCACCTGCCTCGCCAGCGCGCTGGCGTGCGTCCTCATGGGCGCGTGGGCCAATCTGCCGATTGCCCTCGCTCCCGGAATGGGGCTCAACGCCTTTTTCGCCTTTTCGCTTTGTCTCGGTGCCGGCATCGCCTGGCAAACCGCGCTCGGAATCGTGTTCTGGGCGGGCATCGTGTTTCTCGTTCTCACGATCAGCGGAGCGCGGCGAGCGATCGTCGAGGCGATCCCACCTCTCCTCAAGAACGCAGGCGC
>JANQPS010000902.1 GCA_028285365.1 Thermoanaerobaculia bacterium
AACGGGCCGCCCCCCGGCTCACCGACGTTTTCGACGACCCCGCAGACGCGCAGGGGGCGCGACAGCTTCGACCGCAGCTCCTCTTGGCCCGCCTCCGGCTCGACGTCGATACCCATGGCGGCGGCCGCAGCAAATCCTGCGTCGGCGTCGTCATCCAGCCGTTCGAGTGCGGAGTGCAGCTGGCTCTCGAGCTCCAGGAGATGGCCGAGCAGCTGCAGCTTCCAGTGGGTGACCGGTCCGCGATGATCGCTGGTCAAGACGTTGTCGATGTTCTTGATGATCACGATGTCGCCGCCGGTGGCGCCGAGATTGAGAAGCAGAGAGCCGTGTCCTCCAGGCCGGAGTGAGAGCTCGCCGTCCGCGTTGCGAACCGGTTGGCCGTCCATGTCGACTGCGAGCGTGTTGGTCGTTGCGCTCTGTTCAGAGAACGTGACGTCGAGCTCCACGCCGAGCTCACTCTCGAGCGCGTCCCGACGAGTGCCGAGCAGCGCTTCGAAGCCGGAACGGTGCTCTGGACCCACGGTGAAGTGAAGCTTCAGTTTCGAGTTCCACTCGTCCGCGAGAGCTGCCGCTTCGCGGATGTGCTCCTCGAAAGCCGTCAGCTCACGAACCTCGGGTTGGGTGTAGCGATGGAAAGGAATGAGGCCTTTGGGGAGTTCAGCCAGGCCCTCCGCACCGGTCAGCAGACAGCGTAGCTGCTCGAGGGCATCGTCCGAGGCCAATCTCGCCGTCGCGAGCGCGCTCTGAAAGGGAAACCGTCGGGACTCGGTCTCGAAACGGTGCAGCGTGCTGGCGGATCCAGGATCACGGTCGGGAGCATCGAGAGCGGCCAGGAGATCGCGAAACATCCTCGTGGCTGCTCCTGATGCCGGGACAAAACGGGACACGCGCCCCAGTGCCTGCTTGGCGACGGCTTCCCGGCGCCCACTGCCATTGGTGTCGAGCCTGGTGATGCCGTCTGCGACCGTCGCCGGGCGATCCAGGACGATGGGTGGTGGCGGACTCTCGAACAACTCGAGTTGTCGTTCCGCCTCGGCTCGGGAGATGCCAGCCCGGTTCAGCTGGTCGAGGTCGCTTGGGGTGAGCATCAACGGTCTCCTGGGGTCAGAGTATGGAGTCACGGAGCTGAAGTCAGAGCGGAAGGGCATCCAGGCTGGGCGGCTGGAGCTAGCAGCCTTGCCAGGGTACCGACTCGAGGCTCCAGGAGCCCCCTTGCTGATCTGCGCACCCTATCCGGAGGCCATCCGGACGCCGTAGTGCTGGCCTAGCCAGGAGTGTTGGCGACGACGAGCCGAGCGGGCGAACCCTCCCCCAGCCGTGACCCGATGGCAGAGGCTCTAGGCTTCGCTGAGGTCGAGCTCGGCGAGTTGCGGAGCTGCCCGGTCGCGGTTCGAGAGAATCGGGTCCTCGACCGGCCATTCGACGCCAATGTCCGGGTCGTTCCAGGCGATGACGATCTCGTCGTCCGGTCGGTAGAGATCGGTGCACTTGTACTGCACCTGGGCGCGTTTACTGACCACGCAGAAGCCATGTGCAAACCCGGGTGGCACGTAGATGAGGCGGAAGTTCTCTGCGGAGAGGAACGCGCCTTCCCATCGGCCGAAGGTAGGCGAAGCAGGCCGAATGTCGACCGCAACGTCGAAGATCTCACCTTCGATCGCGCGGACGAGCTTGCCCTGGGGATGCGTGCGCTGAGCATGGAGACCGCGCAACGTGCCCTGTGTCGAGAGGGAGTGATTGTCCTGGACGAACCGGGCTTCGATGCCACCTTCGGCAAACTTTTCGCTGTGGTAGCACTCGAGAAAAAAGCCGCGCTCGTCGCTGTTGACGACCGGGTCGATCAGCACGACCTCGGGAAGCGTTTCCAGGGGTTGGAACTTCACCGAGACTCCTCTCTGACCCGGGCCTCCAGATAGGCGCCGTACTCGCGATTGCTCATTCCGGCGGCGAGGCGCAGCGCCTGCTCGGCGTCGATGAAGCCCATCTGATAGGCGATCTCTTCGATGCAGGCGACCTTGAGGCCTTGCCGCTGCTCGATCGCCTGGATGAAGTTTGCGGCCTGCAGCAGCGCTTCGTGTGTGCCGGTGTCGAGCCAGGCCATTCCTCGCCCGAGAAGCTCCACGTGCAGATGCCCCTGTTCGAGATAGAGCTGGTTGAGATCGGTGATCTCCAGCTCTCCTCGTGCCGACGGCTGGAGCCCGCGCGCGAGGCCGACGACCTGCTCGTCGTAAAAGTAGAGGCCGGTGACAGCCCAGGGAGAAGGTGGTTTGGCGGGTTTCTCGAGCAGCGCCCGCGCTCGACGGTTGTCGTCGAAGTCGACGACCCCGTAGCGCTCCGGGTCTTTGACTCGATAGCCGAAGACCGTAGCGCCCAGTTCTCTCGCTGCCGCCGTGGCGAGGGTCTCGCGGAAACCCTGGCCGTAGAAGACGTTGTCGCCGAGTGCGAGGGCAACTGGCGCGTCGCCGACGAAGTCGGCTCCGATCAGGAACGCCTGAGCAATGCCTTCGGGCTTCGCCTGGGTAGCGTAGTCGATCGAAATACCAACGGCGCTCCCGTCGCCCAAGAGGCGCTTGAAGGCGCTGCTGTCTTCCGGAGTGGTGATGATCAGGATGTCACGGATCCCGGCGCTCATCAGCGACGACAGCGGGTAGTAGACCATCGGTTTGTCGTAGACCGGGAGGAGCTGCTTGCTCACAGCCTTGGTGACCGGGTTCAAGCGGCTTCCGGCCCCGCCGGCGAGCAGGATTCCCTTGCGCGTTCGACTCATGATCCGTCTCCATCGGCGCTGAGACCTCGACGATGGCGGCTCTCCGGAGACTGGACCGCCTGACACCAGGATCGGTTGTCCAGATACCAGCGAACGGTCTCGCGTAAGCCTTCTTCGAAAGTTCGCTCCGGAGTCCAGTCGAGCTCGGTGCGGATCTTCTTGGCGTCGATGGCGTAACGACGATCGTGACCGGGCCGATCGGTGACGAAGGTCTTGAGTTGGTCGTAGCTCTCGTACCCTCGCGCGCTGAGCGCCGGGTTGTCGTCAGCAGGCAACTCCGAGCTCATGATCTCGCAGAGCTGGTCGACGACTTGAAGATTGGTTCGTTCGGCTTCCCCGCCGAGGTTGTAGCTCTGCCCGGGAACTCCGGCCTTGACGACCTTGCCCAGGCCACGGCAGTGATCTTCGACGTGCAGCCAATCCCTGACGTTGCCGCCATCTCCGTAGATCGGTAGGTCACGTCCCTCCGCTGCGTTGAGGATCATCAGCGGGATCAGCTTCTCGGGAAACTGGTACGGGCCGTAGTTGTTCGAGCAGTTGGTGACGATGGTGGGCAGATCGTAGGTGTGAAAGTAGGCGCGCACCAGATGATCGGCGCTGGCCTTGGAAGCCGAATACGGCGAGCGCGGGTCGTACGGCGTGGTCTCCTCGAAGGCTCCGGTTTCGCCCAGTGAACCGAAGACCTCATCGGTCGAGACGTGCAAGAAGCGGAAAGCCCGGGAGTCGAGGCTGTCGTCGCCACAATGAGCTCTCGACGCTTCCAGGAGCTCGAAGGTGCCAACGATGTTCGTTGTCACGAACTCGCCGGGAGAGTCGATCGATCGGTCGACGTGGCTTTCGGCGGCGAAGTTGATGACGATCTCGGGCCGGTGAGTCTCGAAGACTTCGCGCACCAGCTGGCGGTTGGCGATGTTGCCGTGCACGAACACGAGACGCGGGTCGTCGATCACATCGGTCAGATTCTCGAGACTGCCGGCATAGGTGAGGGCATCGAGAACGACGACGCGGTCGGTCGTGCCTTCGAGGTGGAGCCGCGTGAAGTTGGAGCCGATGAAGCCGGCTCCGCCCGTGACGAGGACCGTTCGAGTCGTGGTGCTCACTGGTGTGCCGAGGCCGTGGTTTCTGAGGTGGAGGATTGATCGGTCACTGTCGATTTCGGGGTGAGCTGACGATGCCTGAGATCTGCGAGGGCCGGCTGGTCGCTGTCGATACCACGGGTACCGTCACGAGCCGCTCGTGGTGCGCACCGCGTCGATCACGCGATCGTGAAGCAAGCCGTTCGTTGCGATGATCCCTCGATTGCGCAAAAGCGTGCGGCCGAGCGAGAAGTCGAGGTCACGGCCCTCGATGTCGGTCACCTTGCCGCCGGCTTCTTCGACCACGATCGAGCCCGCTGCGTGATCCCAGATCTTCTCCTGGTAGGTCGCCGACGTGGGAAGTCGCAGGTAGATGGACGCCTGGCCTCGACTCACCGCTGCGTACTTGCACTGGCTGTCAATGCGATACGACTCGCGAGTGATTCCTAGCACCTCCGCGATGCGTTCGTGGCGTGCGTGATTGGAGTGGCCACTCTCGACCGACTCGCAGAAGTTGGCTTCGGCTGGATCTGATGTCGTCGCCACCGCGACCGCGGTTGAACCGTCCCGACCCAGAGTGTGCTCGTGGGTTCCGCCGCCCCGGGTTGCGAAGAAGAGGCAGCCTTCGTCGCCGCTAGAGCTCTCGAGCGACGGGCAGCCGAGCACCCCGAGCTTGACCACTCCGTCTTCGAGCATGGCCAAGGCAATGGCGTACTGGCCGCGTCGCAGGTAGCCTTTGGTCCCGTCGATCGGGTCCAGGACCCAGCGACGACCGTTCGCGCCCCCTTGGTCCGAACAGCGATCGATTGCGGACAGGACAGCCGCTTCGTCGGCGTCCGGCAGCTCGCTGTTGACGTGTTTGGCGGTCACGTCCAGGAGGTTTGGCTGGGCCCGCAGCTCCTCGGAACTCTCCTCGCCCACCATGGGATCGTTTGGGAAAGCCTCCTGAAGTACGCTGCTGACGACGGCTTGGGCGCCGAAGTCCGCCACCGTGACCGGGGAACGGTCCTTCTTCTCGAGCGTACTCGCGTCGACGAGCTCGGACTGGACGTTGCGGCAGAGGCGGGCAGCGCGGCTGACGGCGTCGAGCGCTGCCGCGAGTTCGGCACGATAGGACATGATGGTTGGGTTCCCGGCGGGTCTTTCGGATGGCGGGCGATCCTAGCAAAGGGTCGGTCTGTTGCCGTGCTCGACTCGAACTGGCCGCGGACCTTGTGGAGAAGGCGACGATCGAAGACTCAGAGCTGGTCAGCGAAGCACGGAAAGGCTCCCAGCGAGCCTACGCCGAGATCGTCGAGCGGTACCAGCGCCCGCTCTTCAGTCTGGTGGTTCGCATGGTCAAGGCTCCGGAGCTCGCGGAAGATCTGTGCCAGGAGGCGTTCGTCAAGGCCTTCAAGGCGCTGGATTCCTACGACGACGGGCGCAAGTTCTCCAGCTGGCTCTTCAAGATCGCCCACAACACGACGATCGACCACCTACGCCGAAAACGCCTGCAGTTCGAGTCGCTCGACGGGGACGAGGAGAGTGACCGGCCGAGCCACGCTCAGACCGTAGCGGACGAGAAGGCCCTGTCTCCCGAGATGAGCGCTCAGAGTTCCGACCTCGGCCGAGTTCTGGAGTTGGCGATCGATCAGCTGCGGGAGGACTATCGGGAGGTCATCGTCTTGCGGTTCGTAGAGGGGTTGGCGTATCAGGAGATCGCCGACATCACGGGGCTGCCGCTGGGCACGGTGAAGACGAATATCCACAGAGCGCGCAAAGACTTGGCCGCATTGATCGAGAAGGAGGGCTACGGACGGTGAAACCAGCCGAGAACTGTGAGCGTAG
>JANQPS010000953.1 GCA_028285365.1 Thermoanaerobaculia bacterium
TCGGCCCCGACTCCCAGGCGGTGACGGCCCTCGTCGACCGCGCGACGGGGCTGCCCTGGGCGAGCTTCTCGTATGACGCGTCTGGAAACATGGAGACGCGCCAGCTGAACCGTGGTGGCGCCGAGAACGAGGCGTGGTCGTTCGAGTGGGACGGTGAGGACCAGCTTCGCGTCGCTCGGAACGGCGACGGGGATAGTGAGATCTACGTCTACGATCATACCGGCTCGCGCTTCATGGCCCTCAGCGAGGAAGGCACACGCCTCTGGTTCGGAGCGAGCGAGACGCATGTGAATGTGGACGAAGGGCAGACGGGGCGGTGGATCCATGTCCACGCGGGTGGCCAGACCCTGGCTCGGATCGAGAGCGGCGGTGGCATCGAGCTCCAGTACTCCAACCCCCTGCAGAATCTCCTGATCGCGCTCGACGAGGACGGCTCGAGTCTGGCGAGCTTCATCTACGGTCCCTTTGGTGAGATTCTGCACTCCGAAGGCGATTCGGATCATCGACGCCAGTTCAACGGCAAGGAGAACGACGCGAGCACGGGGCTTCGATACTACGGATTCCGCTACTACGACCCGATCGCTCTGCGATGGATCAGCTCGGATCCGCTCTACGAGGTCCAGCCGGAGCTGGGCCTGGCGGAGCCACAACGATTGGACCGGTATGCGTTCAGTCTGAACAGCCCGACGAGCTACCTGGATCCCGATGGCCGGAGCCCATTGGACTATCTCAAGAGCGCCGGTCGTTTCGTGGGGTCGGTCGCCTACGAGAGCGCGATGGACTTCATTGGCCTCGGCGAGGCCGGCGAAGGAGCGAAAGATCGTCTCGGCTACGGAGAGCATGCGCTCAATATCGCGACGGGCGCTGCAATTGGGAAGGCAGTAGGCAAGGTATTTGGAAAGATCTTTCGCAAGCTTCGGGGCAAGCCCAAGGCGAAATCGAAGTCGACGGTCAAGGCGAAGCCCGGCGCGAAGATGGTAGTTCCCGGCTCAGCCAGCCCCCACGAGGCGCTGGCATCGACGATCGTGCCGAGAGCGCTGAAAATCACCGGTGAAGGAATCGACGTAGGGATCGACAAGTGGATTCCTTCGGACGCCGCAGCAAGAGAGTTTGTGGAGGTGATCTTCAACAAAGGCCGACCGTTGAGGATCAAGAAGATCCAGGCAGGCGAGCTCTTCACGGAAAAGTGGCCCGGAGAGCTCGAGTTCAGTCGCTTTCGGATCAGACCGGAAGTAGGTCGTCATGGAGGGGTCGATTGGACAGACAATGCGGATTTCTGGCTGCTCTACGTGGAACCCGTCTTCAGGCGGGTCTCCGATGGCGCGGAGTACATTGGGGCACCCTCGACGATCAACGTCTGGTTCTGATGACGGCAACGTGCCCCTGGCATCTTGTTCAAGGCATCAGCGCTCGAGCGCGCGATGTTCCGTCTCCTTCACATCGCAACGGCGCCGCCGTGCCGAAGTCCCGCCGAGGAGCAGGAGCGAGCCGAATAGCAGCCCGAGGCGCAGCCCTGGCTCCGGCACCGCGACGGCCACCTGGGCGTACTCGGCCTCGGGCTACTCCGGCGCACCCGGCCGACAGGGGGCGCCGGAGATTCGTGAGAGGTCTAGGAGAACGGAGCTACCCCGGCCTGACGACCGCGCCCAGAGGGGAGCCGCCATTCTCTGGACGCTCGGAGGTCCGGATTCGATTCTTCACCTAAGCCCCAGAGGGGCAAATGCCGGAATATGCCGCCACATGCGTGGGCGGAAGAGCAACTTCCAGCCTGACGCCTCCAGTATTATGGGGTAGCCGGAACTGCCGCGACTCCATCGTCGCGAGTCACCTCAGCCTAGCGGCAGCTAATTGGCTCATTGTTGAGGGAGCCGCTCTTGCATCTCCAACGGATCTCGATCGCCCTTGTACTATTGATCTTGGTGCCGGCTCGCGCAGGCGCGGCATTGTTCTTTGGCCTCGGTGACCTGCCCGGAGAAGGATTTCACAGCGAAGCTACAGCGGTCTCAGCAGATGGTCTCACCGTTGTGGGCTGGAGCGAATCCACATCCGGAATCGAAGCGTTTCGCTGGGATCGCACGAATGGAATGGTCGGATTGGGCGGTATCGAGGGGGGGCCTGCTCCAATTCCAGTCTATCCTCTCAGCAAGGCACTCGGCGTGTCGGCCGATGGCTCAGTCATTGTCGGCGAAGGCGTCTCGGCTACAGCCGGTGTCGAAGCCTTTCGCTGGGACCAGACGAATGGGATGGTCGGTCTAGGATTCTTGAGCGAAACGCAGTATTTCAGCAAGGAAAGCCGCGCCACGGGGGTTTCCGCTGACGGTTCGGTGGTTGTCGGTTCCAGCTCGACTCTTACGGGTGCCACCCATGCATTCCGCTGGAACTCGACAGAGGGGATGGCTGGGCTCGGATGGACCGGAGGAGACTCGTTCGCGACGGCTGTCTCTGCCAATGGTATTGTCATTGCGGGTTTCGGGGAGATAGAGCCTACGACCGAAGCTCCCTCTGGCACTCGTGAAGCATTCCGATGGGATCCCGCAAACGAATTAGTTGGTCTCGGTGGCTTCCGCCTGGATTCTCCATTAAGTAGAGCCTTCGGAGTCTCGGCTGACGGGTCCGTAATCGTGGGCGACGCCATCTCGGAGTTTGTCTGGCCCGAGGCCAGCCGTTGGGATGCGGTGAATGAGATTTTGGGCCTCGGCAAGGCGGGTGGGCAATCGTCGACCACTGCCAGAGCCACCTCCGCTGACGGCTCCGTCGTCGTCGGTGACGGTCGCGGTGATGGTCAATCCCCTTTGATTCCCAACGCGGTCATCTGGGATAGCGTCAGTGGTATCCAGAGGCTCGATTTACTACTGGCGTCCCTGGGCGTCGATCTAGCCGGTTGGCGCCTAGAAGCCGCGAGCGGTATCTCCGCCGACGGGCGCACTATCGTTGGGTATGGCACCAATCCAAGCGGAGAGACTGAAGCTTGGATTGTCGTGATTCCTGAGCCGAGGACCGCGCTGCTTGTGGTCGTCGGCCTCGCTGGCTTGGCAACGATTCGGCCCCGGAAGGGGCCTGGAGGCCCCGACGGGGCATAAGTATCTATCGGCGGTGCCGAAGACACGGCTTGAATCGCCTATCCGCCTCCACGAAGGACCAGGTCGTGCATGGCGAGCCTCCCATCTGCCGGTGCGCCGCGGGCGCCGGGAATGGGCATTCTAGCCCCCTAGTTCGAATCTCGGGGGTCCCTTGCCGAGGGCCGGGCGTGTGGGGGCTCGATCCCCGACAGCAGGTGCCGGTCCGTTGCTCCCGCCGTCTCTCCCACGCGGACGAGCGCCAGACGGGTCAGCACCGGGCCGCTCAGCTCGAAGATCACCGTGGACGCGACCACCACGGGCAGGATCGTATCCGCGACTTCCGGCAGCCGTTGGGCCCCGAGCAGCGCCATGCCCATGGCGACACCGGCCTGCGGAAAGAGGGCCGGCGCCATCCAGCGGCGGACGTTCCCGGGTGAGCCGCCGACCGCTGCCCCCGTCCAGGTCCCCACGAAGCGGCCTGCGACCCGGAAGCCCACGTAGAGGAGCAGCGTCGGCCCGGCGATCCGGAGCGCGTCCACCTCGAGGAGCGAGCCGGCGTAGACGAAGAAGAGGATCAGGAACGGCCATTCCACCTCCTCGATGGCGTGGAAGGGCC
>JANQPS010000959.1 GCA_028285365.1 Thermoanaerobaculia bacterium
CCCGTGTCGGAGGCATCAGTGCACGTGACGCGAGGCCGTGGCTCTGTTCAGGGCTCGCAAGTGGAGCAGTGTCTCGGGGCTTACAGAACATCTCTTGCAGAAGATCGTGCCGAAGATGGTGTCGTTCGAGGTGCAGATGCTGGACGCAACGGTCCTCGGAGACCTACTTCGAGTGTCACGCCGTGAAAGTTTCGTCGGACGAGGTCATTCGGACCGTTGATCGGGCGCACCAACGAAGCCACAGACGTTGCCGGAGCGAGAACAGTTGCCGAAGAGCTCTGATGCGAGCGCCGACAACGAGCTGGTTTCAGACGGCCTCGTTGAGGTAGAGGAACTCCTCCTGGACGATCCTACCTTCGTGCACCGTGTACAACGCGATCTCGGAGAGCTGCATTCTCTGGCCGCTATCGCGATGCGTGAGATCGAACTCGAACCTGACCGCAAACTGGTCGTCTCGATGACCGCAGAACGGTCCTACGGTTTCGAGCGAGTGGAGCTCGTGGTGGTCGGTCCACCAGAGATGCTTCAGGCGTACCGCCTCGCGGCCTTGCATTCTGGCTGGGATCTGTTCGGTGCCTCGACCTTCGAGACTGACGACGTTCGGAGCATAGAGTGCATCGTAGGCTTCCAGCTCCTTGCCGGATCGGCACAGGCGCACCAGCTGACGACCGATCTCGAGCGCCTCTGAGACCAGCGTATCCCCCATTTTGATTACAGTTCCCCTCTAGCCGGCCTCGGGCGAGTTCCGACAAAGATCACGGAAAAGAGGCCAGCAAAGCCTCGTGCTTCGTCACTGGTGCGAGTGTACGTAGCTTGGGAGCAAAGACGAAAACCGTCCCGGAACGAGGATGTTGCCGGTTTTGTGACAGAAAGCTGCAGATCCGGTATGAATCGCAAATTCTGCCGCCGACGTCACAACCGTGGCTCGAGCTGGAATTGCGGCCGGATCGTTGTCGCGATCGCCTCTTCAGACGCGACGGCCAGACTCGTAGTGCGAGAGTGCTTCGGCAAGTGCGCTCGCGAGGTTCTTGGCGTCGACCGGGTTGCCGAGCACGTCTTCCGTGATCTTCAGCGCCGCCCGCTCGAGGGCGTGCCTCGAACCGTGGAGAGTGACCGAGTCTCCCTCGTGTTCCAGTGAGAGGTGGCGGCGCAGGCTGTCGATGAGCGCAGTTCTGGCACCATCGCTCAAACTGACGTCGCTGAGCGTCTCGGCGGCGACCTCGTCGATCACGCGACCGATTTCTTCACGGAGGGCGTCGTCGAGTCGCCGATGCGCGTCTTCCAGTCGACGGTGGATGGGCTGCATTTGCTCGTGGAGGGCCTCGAGCTTGCGATGGAACGGCGACATGTCGATCCTGATCTCATGCATGCGCTCGAGCGCGGGCTCCAGTCGATCATGCACTTCGCTCATCCGCCGCTCCAGCTCTTCGTGGACTCCTTTCATGGACTCCGAGTGCTGGCGGTGGATCTTCTCCATCGAGCGGGCGACGCGCTCCATCTCTTCTCGAGTGGGCTGCATCTGCTCATGGACCTCGCGGAGCCTTTCCCTCACTGGCTCCATGGCTTCCATCATCTGCTGATGACGATCGATCCTGGGTCGCATCTCCTCGTGCAGCCTGCGGATCTCGACCTGCCTTCGCTCGAGCTCCTGCTCGAGAGTCTTGCGCTGTTCCTCGATCCGACGATGAATCTCTTCTCTGCGAAGAGCGAGCTCTTCGCGTCGCTCCGAGGCGCCCCGCTCGCGCTCTGACTGGAGCGCTTCGCGATGCTCGGCGTGTAGGGCTTCGAGCTCTTCCACGAGAGGCTCGATGCCCGCCGCCGCCTCCTCGATGCGGGCCTGGTGCTCGGCGATGGCCAGCTCGTGCTCGCGGCTGATCTCCTCTTCGGCCGCTCTGTGGGTTTCCTCGAGCTCCTGTTCGAGTGCTTCCAGCTGCTCCCGGCGGGGCTCGAGCTCGAGCTCCAGCTCTGCGAGTTGGCGCTCATAGGGCTCCAGCTGGGACTCCATCTCGGCCATGACCTGCTCGAGTTTCGGCGCGAGCTCGCGCTCGACGTTGTGTAGTTCCTCGAAGTGAGGCTCGGCGAGTTCTTCGGCGTCCATGAGCTGGCGCTCGACGGCCTCGCTCTCGAGCTCGATCTCCCTCATGCCAGCCTCATACTCCTCGAGCTCGCGGCCGATGGCCTCGATCTCTTCGACGATGGTCGCGAGCTCCGGTGGATTCGGCTGGCTTGGCTCCTGGGGCGACGTGGTCGTAGGGGTAATCGGTGGATTGGCACTGGTCGTGACCGCGGCCAGGACCGGGATCGCCAAGACGAAGGCGACCAAGAGGATGGGGGCTACCAGGCGGGTGCGGGGCCGGGGCTCGAGAATCGAGAGCATGCGAATCTCCAGTTGCTTGTGGGTGGTGCGAGAGGCCATGGAGGGTGCCGCGAGAGCCAGCTCTCGAGGTCGCTGGCTGGTGGCGAGACTGAGTAGATGTGATGCATAGGTGCTGGGTTTGATGCCCGTCTCGATCACGGCTTCGTCGCAGGCGCGTTCTTGTTCGATCTCGAGCTGGCGGCGGGCTAGCCAAACGGGTGGCACGAGCCAGTAGATCGCCGCGCTGAGGTGTGCCACTTGTCCGAGGAGCCAGTCGTGCCTCCGGACGTGGTGCAGCTCGTGAAGCAGGACGACTTCGAGGCGCTCTGTCCCCCACTCGGTCGCGGTGTCGGGCAGCAAGATCTTGGGCCTGAGAACGCCGCAGGTCGCGGGGCCCATGTCGCGGCTCAGCAGGACCGTGAGCTGGCGTCCACGGCGCCATCCACTGCGGCGTATCACTCGGGCGACTCGAGCCGCGAGCTCCGGCTGGCTCTCGACAGGGGAGGCTCTGCGTATGGACCGCCAGACGAGTCCATGCCCCAAACCAAGGCGCATCAGGAGAGCCACGAGTCCAACCAGCCACACGATCATGACGGTCGATGCTGGAGCGATGCGCTCGCGGTCGGCGGCGGCAAGCTCTTGAGGGCTGTCTGCCGACCACGACGTGGGCGTTGGGTGGGTGTTGCCATGCTCCTGGTGATGGCTCGGGAGCTGGACCGTCGGCAACAGCGCGTGACGGGGACGTGAGGTCGACCGAGCGGAACCGCCCATCTTCACGGGAGTGA
>JANQPS010000990.1 GCA_028285365.1 Thermoanaerobaculia bacterium
GCCGTGTAGAGCTCGTAGAAGGCAAACCCAGCCCCGAGGAAGACCGAAAGCACGAGGACGCCGATCAGGATTCGTGTCAGTCCACGGGACTCGTCGACCAGCTCCTGTGCAAGCCAGCCGGTCGCCTCTCCGAGAGCAGGGCTGTCGAGCTGTCTGACGAGAGCGAGTTTCGGGCCTTCCACGGCCAGCCACCCAGCGGGTTCCAGCCGGGCCACGGTCAGGATCGGAGAGCTGGTCGGATCGACGGCGGCCTCATCCTCGGAGAACGCGCGAGCGGCCACCGGTCCCTCAACCGCACTCTCACTCTCGAGAAGGCTCAGGGCTCGAGCGCCATGCTCCATCGGAACCTCGGAGCGGCCGTCGACGAGCAGAGTCACCCCTTCGGAGAGGCCGAGCATGCCTGCGAGCGAGATCCGAGCCTCCATGACGCCGCGCACGGAGTCGCTCGCTTCGGTCTCGGATACCAGCGGAAGGTATAGCAGCGCCACGTCGACGCTCGAGCCCTCTCTGGACATCGCCGGTTCGGCGGTGAACAGAGCTCTGCGAAAGCCGTCGAGGTTCGTGTACTCATAACGAGACGGAAGCTCACTGGCCGCAACGGCCGCGCCGAAGCGATCGATCAACACGAGAGACTCGAGACCTTGCTGTCCCTCTACCAGGCTCGCGAGCCAACGCGGCGCCGCACCCGACGTCACGTTGCGTGGAGCCCTCGCACCCGTACTCACAGCCTCCTGCCAAGCCAACTCGGTGCGGGCAATGAAGTCCGCAATCGCCTGTGGCCCTCCCCGATAACCCGCGAGGCGTCGTTCGAGCGTGGCGACAACGCTGGGCTCGCCCAGCGAAGCCCAGATCTCGTCGAGACCGAGCTCGAGAGACGAAGACGCGGAGGAGACTTGGCTCTCGAACTGACTCGCCAAAGACGACAGCAAGTCGGCTTCACCCTCGACCTGTGTTTCCTGCAACAGCTCCTGGACCCGCGACTCGTGCGCGACCACGACCGCGATCGCGACGACGATCAGCAAGGCGAGAATCAGGCCCAGTGTGATGGTTCGTCTCATGGGCCGAGCGAAGGTTGCGGCTTCAGCCAAGAGCTGTTTGTCCTCCTCCGAGAAGCCACTCGGAGATCATCGAGAGAACCCCAGGAACCGTGCCTGTATGCCTGTCCATCTTGCACCGTTTGCCTCGCGGTCAACTCAGGTCGGCAACTCGGCACTGACCGAGACCGACGGAGAAACAGGGCACGACAGAGGAAGAGAACCAGCCGACAGACCCGGCGAAACAGAAGAATCAGCGCAGGCTATCAGCTCGCCTGAGGACGCTCGGGCAGCGCCTCTGCCAGAACCTCCAGCACATGCCGAACGGGCAGCGGATGACCGAGCCGGTCGAGGTGCTGGCGCAGCTGCACCAGGCACCCGACGTTGGCGGTGACGGCGATGTCGGCACCGCTCGCCATGAGTGCCCGAGCCTTGCGCTCTCCCAGCGTCTCGGCCAACTCCGGCTGCTCGAGGTTGTAGAGACCGGCCGAACCGCAACAGATCTCAGGCTCTTCGATGGCCACGAGCTCGAGCCCGCCCACCTTCGACAACAGGCGCCTGGGCGCTGCCCATTCGCGCTGGGCATGAGCGAGATGGCACGCGTCCTGATAGGCGACCTTGAGTGGCTCTCTGAGCCTCAGCGGGCCAGCAACCCAGTCGATCCGGTCCAGGAAGACCGTGGCGTCGACGGCGTGCCGGGAGAGGCTCTCGGCCTTCGAACGCGCGGGGTCCTCAGG
>JANQPS010001009.1 GCA_028285365.1 Thermoanaerobaculia bacterium
AGTGAGGCTCGACGAATCCGGTGGTAATCCTCAGGTCCGCTTCGACCCAGTGGCGATTGAGCCAGAGCGGCACGCCGTCACCCACAACGCCGAGATCGACGAGCGACGAGCGGTCTCGAGCGTCGTGATTGACGATTTGCAGCGTCGAGACGATGTCTGCACCCAACATCTCCCGCAGCTCTTCGCGGGTGTTCGCGCGATGCGTCCCGGTCGCGATCAGGATCAGGATGTCTTCAGGGCGAACGATCCCGTCGAGCTCGGCGAGAACGGCTTCGATGACTGGTTGCCGCGGCTGCGCGCGCGTGATGTCGCACACCGAGATTGCCACGCGCTGTCCGGCTTTGGCGAGCCGGCGAAGCGGCGGCGACTCGATCGGGTTCTGCAGCGCCGAGCGCAGCGCGAGCGAGGGGTCTTCGAGTGCCGGCCGATGGCGCGGCACGACCACCTTGGAGTGCTCCGGAACCTCGACCTCGAGACCGTCGCGCCCATAGGCCAGGTGAACTCGCACGACTCAGGTGCTCACGACGCGCCAGCGATTCTCAGAAGCCTCACCACGACTCTTTGTACGGGCGCACGTCCAGCTCGAAGGTCCAGGCTGATCGAGGCTGCTGGGTGAGGAAGTACACCGACTCTGCGATGTCGTCCGGCACGAGCAGGTCCTCTGGCTTCAGGTTGGGCATCAGCTCGCGAGTCCTCGGCATGTCGATGACTCCATCGACGATGACGAGCGAAACGTGGATGTTCTCGGGCCCCAGTTTGCGGGCCATCGACTGGGCGAGGTTCCGCTGCGCCGCCTTGGCCGAAGCAAACGCGGCGAAGTTGGCGCCGCCGCGAAGCGAAGCCGTCGCCCCGGTGACGACGATGTTGCCACCCCCGAGGTCGCGCATTCCGCCGATGACCTGCTTGGTGGCGAGCAACAGACCAAGAGTATTCACGCGCCACGCAGCTTCGAGATCTTCAGGGGTCACGTCGTCGATGCTGCCGAAGACGCCTGATCCCGCGTTGTAGACCAGTACGGAGACTGGTCCCAGGTCGTCTCGGATCCGGCCGAAGACTCCGAGGACACTCTCTGGATCGGTGGCGTCGTAGGCATAGGCACGTGAACCCTCGATCTCTGAAGCGAGTGTTTTCAGGGCGCCCTCGCTGCGAGCGAGGAGAGCCACGGCGTAACTCTCGTTGGCAAACTTTCGGGCGCACGCCGCGCCGTTACCGGGTCCGACACCGATGACGACACAGACGGGGCGTTGTGGGTTCTGAGACATCGAGCGCTCCTGGGAGTTGCTGTTTCTTGTGACGTGCCTGCTAAGGTGAGTCTAAGGCTCAACCATCCAAACGGTTCACTGTCTGCCCAGTCACTCGGCGATTCACTTGGCCCAGTCCACTCGCCTAGCTACCTGGTCAGTTCACACTAGGCCGACTCTGACTGGCCCGCTCGGTCAGCCAGTTCGACAAGCGAGGTGCCCCATGAATCATGCCGTTCAGTACGTCAGACCAGAAAGAGGTGCTCGACTACTCGCCATTGCGGTTGCCGCCCTGGTCGTGGTGCTTCCGGCCGTCGCGCTTGGTGCAAGCTCCTCCTCAACCAGCGACATTCCCCGCACCCCGAGCGGCAAGCCAGATCTGTCCGGCACCTACGACGTTGCGACCCTGACTCCGACGTACCGACCAGAGGCACTCGGCGACCAGCTCGAGTTGAGCGACGAGCAAGCCGCAGCGATCGCGCAACGCGCTCAGGCGACCGCAGAGTTCATGGCGCGCAATAGCGATCCGAATCGCGAGGCACCGCCTGTCGGCGGCAACGTCGGCGGCTACAACTACTTCTGGCTCGACCCCGGGAGCAGTGCCATCAAGCTCGACGGCAAGTGGCGCACCTCGATCGTGACGGACCCTCCCAACGGGCGCATGCCGCCGTTTACCGAGCACGGCGCAAAGCTCACCCAGGATCGTATGGACATGTGGGGGCGCAACGCCGACCCGGCAAAAAACCTCGCCGATCGTTCGGACGCCTGGTGGATCGGGCGAGCGGGAACCGGCCCCTACGACTCAGCCGAGATGCGGCCCATGGGCGAACGCTGCGTGCTCGGCTTCGGCTCTCCAGCTGGCCCGCCGGTCCTGCCAGTCGTCTACAACAACCTGAAGCGCGTGATCCAGACCGAAGACGCCGTGATGATCATGGCGGAGATGATCCATGACGTCCGAGTCATCCGAATCGGTGGCGAGCACGACGAGAGTGGCGGTCCGCGCTGGCTTGGCGACTCCGTCGGACACTGGGAGGGAGACACGCTCGTCGTCGAAACTCGAGGTTTCAAGCCGGGGTTCTCGCCACTTTCGACGCCAGGCCTCCGCCAGAACCTCATGACCTCGGATCAGCTGCGAGTGACGGAACGCTTCTCCCGAATCGACGAGAAGACCCTGCACTACTCGTTTACGGTCGAAGACCCCAAAATCTGGACGGCGCCGTGGAGCGGAGAGTATCCGTGGCCCGCCACCGACGAGAAGGTTTTCGAATACGCCTGCCATGAAGGCAACTACGCCATGGGCAACATCCTTCGGGGAGCGCGCCTCGCGGAGCGTGAGGCCCGCTCAGGCTCCTCGTCGCAGTAGGGAACACCTTCCGTAGCGACCTCTCGAGGCTCCTCTCAGGGAGTCGAGCGACCGACCTCCTCGCATGAGGTCAGTCGGGGGCGCTCTGCGCCTGTTGACCAGTGCAGCAGCGCACTACATTCGTGAGTGTCGCCCCGAGACTTCCCGATGATCTCCACCTCGAAGGGAGTGGCGCGTCCTCTGGGAGCAAACGTCGCTCGGTTGCCATCTGAGACCAGTGATCCGAAGCTTCGAACCCAGATCGACCCGGCGGTGTAGCCAACGTTCCGGACCGACTGTCTGAGCTCGGAGATCGCGACCCAGGCGCCAGCGCCAAAAACGATTTCGACGCCTGCGGGATCGTCATGCAGAGTGCTCTGTGCAACGCCGTCGACGCGACCCAGGGCGCGCGCGACGCTGCCCGCACAACCTGCGCATTCGCCCAGATCCGTGACCGCGACGACTCCGACTGCAGAGGTGCCGCGAGGCTTCAGATCCGGAGCTCGTTCCTCGGCCCACAGCGGCAAGGACAGCAGAGCTCCTCCGAGCAACAGAGTCGCAAACAGTCGAGATCTCATTGCGGGCAGTGTACGCGAGCGCCCCCATGGGTGGCCCGAGCTGGCCAGCGGCACCCAGAGAGCCGAGACTCCTAACCGCCCAGCACCGCTTCCAAGGCGCTGATCAACTGCTCGATCTCGCCCAGGGTGGTGTAGTGCACGAACGACAGTCTGACGACTCCCGGATCCCCATCGATACCGAGAGCGCCCAGCGGCCTCACTCCGTAAAAGTGGCCCGATCCCGCCATGACCTTGTGGCTGGTCAAACCACCGAGTACCTCGCCCACGCTCTTGCGCAAGGGGACGAACGACACCGTCGGAGCCCGCCGGGCAGCTTCGGTTGGTCCCACGATGCGAACGTCGTCTCGCTGCCCTAGCCAACCCAGCAGACGCTCGAGCAGACGAGTTTCGTAGCGCACGAACAGCTCGTGGAGCTGACGTCCACGTTCTGCGGGCCCGACGGATCCCGCTTCCGCCAAGCTCGCGTTCGCGGCGTGATACTCCCAGACGGTGTCGAGATACTCCGGTACGCCAGCCGCGGCGGCGATCTGGGCATGATCGGGTCCAGCCGGGAGGAGGCGCTTGCGGACGTCCTTGGCGTTGAAGAAGTGACTCTGATTCTCCAGCCGATCGGCGAGATCGCGTTTGATGGTCATCACCCCGAGGTGGGGTCCCCAGGTCTTGTAGAGCGAAAACAGGTAGACATCAGCACCCAGAGACGCCACGTCAGGGAGGCCGTGCGGCGCGTACGAGACACCGTCGACCAGCACCATCGCATCCGGGGCCACACTCTTCACCCTGTCCACGATCTCTCTCACGGGGTTGGGGTGCGCGACGATGTTGGAGCAGTGCGGGAAGGCCACCAGCCGTGTCCGAGAGCTCACCAGTTCGTCGAGCTGCTCGACATCGAGCTCAGCCGTCTCGGGATCGATACCCCATTCCCGTATCGAGGTGCCGGAACCTTCCAAACGACGCCACACGCCGGCGTTCGCTTCGTGATCCTGATTCGAGACGACGATCTCGTCGCCCGCGCCCCACACCGCCCCGACGGCACTTGCCAGCACGTAGGTGTTCTGCGACGTCGACGGCCCGAGGTGGACGTCCTCTTCGGCAACGTTCAGGTAGCCGGCCAGGCTGGTATAGGCGGCGTCCATGGCCTCGCCAGCGCTTTCGGAAGCCGGGAACGGATAGTACGGCTGGACCTTGGTGCGTCGGTAGAACGAGCTGAGTCGATCGATCACCTGCCGACAGGCATAAGAACCTCCCGCGTTCTCGAAGTGCGCCCATCCCCGGAGCGAGGGTTCCTCAAACGCCGGAAACTGCGAGCGCACGAAATCGACATCCAGCTCGATCAATCGGCCGGGCAGTTGGCTGTGTGTCGTCATACCTCGATCGAACCTCTTGGAAACCGTCTGAGTTGGCGATTCTTGCGGTGGATTTGTGTTGGATTTGTGGTGGGTTTTGTGGCGGACTTCGGCCGGTTGCATCGTAACCCCATTGCAGGAGGACCAGGAGGTGTTCAGGACCAAGGAGACATCACCGCTAAGATCTGGAGCGAACATGACCGACGATCGCAATTCCAAGACTCCAGAGGCGAGCGACGACCACGACAGAGCTGCGCCCGAGGACGCGCTCACGTCGTCGACCGAGAATCCTCCGGAGAAGCGGCGCGACTCCCGTTGGAACACCAGCATGGAGACCCGCCTTCAGACGACTCCCGGAGTGAGGCCCAAGAAGGCCACTCTCCTGAACTCGGCCGACGACGTCCAGGCGGTCATCAAACAGGTGCTGCCTGCGGTCGGCAAGGCGCGTCTGGAGCATCAACGAGCTCTTGCCCGCGGAGGCATGGGACACGTCGACATCGTGCTCGACGTCGGACTTCAGCGGCGCATGGCCCGCAAGGTCATCGGATCGGGCCTGAGCTCCAAAGGGCGCAACGTCAGTCTGTTCCTCCGCGAAGCCCAGATCACCGCTCAGCTCGACCACCCGTCCATCGTCCCGGTACACGAGGTGGGTATCGACGAGGTCGGGCGCCTCTTCTTCACCATGAAACTGGTCGAGGGCAAGACTCTCGACGAGTGGCAGGACGTACACGGCCCCGACGAAACTCCACTGTCATCGGAGTCTCTGCTCGAGCTCCTCGAGATCATCATCAAACTCTGTGACGCGGTCGCGTTCTCTCATGATCGCGGTGTCATCCACGGCGACATCAAACCTCCCAACGTCATGGTCGGTGACTACGGACAGGTCTACCTCATGGACTGGGGTCTCGCGCGTCTCAAGGACGACTCGGCGACTCACATCAGCGAGGTGCTGAGCGAGGATCAGTCGGGAGGTGGCGGAGGCACACCGGCCTTCATGTCACCAGAGCAGGCGCGCGGCGAGGCGATCGACGAGCGTACCGACGTCTTTGGACTCGGATCCCTTCTCTACTGCGCCCTGAGAGGGCGGCCGCCGTACTGGGGCAAGACCCTGGCCGACACCCTGCTCAAGGCTAGCCTTGCCGAGTGCGATCCGCTCCTCCAGAAGGATTATCCGACCGTCCCGAGCGAGCTGCTCCGAATCGTGGCGAAGGCCATGTCGGCCTCGTCCTCCGATCGACACGAATCGGTGGAGGAACTCGGGTCCGAGCTGCGAGCCGTGCTCCGCGGGGGTGAAGAGCTCCCACGGATTCGTGTCGCGGCAGGTGAAACCATCATCCGGCAAGGAGAGACCGGGCACGAGGTTTTTGTCCTGGAGGTCGGACGGGCCAGCGTGAGCCGGGAGATCGACGGTGAGATCGTCCAGAAAGGCGAGCTGGGGCCGGGAGACGTCTTCGGCGAGATGGCCATCCTCGTCGAGGCGCCACGCAACGCCACCGTGACAGCGGTCGAGGACTGCGTCCTGACCACCATCACCGGCGATCTCCTGCAGCAAGAAGTGCACGGCATGAAACCCTGGATGGGTGCGCTGATCCGGACTCTCGCCGAGCGCTTCCAGCGTCAGGAGAACGGCAAGACCTAGGCCCGCCGAGGCCGTCGGCAATGGAGCGCTACCCGGCCTCAGTCAGGGGCGCAGTGGCCGACCGTCGAGCCACACGCCGGCGAGACCGGAGTCGGGCGAAGGTCCACCGTTCAGCTCCAAGAAGCTGGCTCGGCTACCGAGTCCCAGCCGCTGCGCTGAAGCGAGCCACTCTCCGACCGACGAGACTCC
>JANQPS010001032.1 GCA_028285365.1 Thermoanaerobaculia bacterium
GAGTACCTCATGCGGCACTTTGCCACCGAGAGCGGCAAGAGCAAGGGGCAGTTCTACACGCCCGCCGAGGTGTCGCGAATCATGGCCCAGGTCATTGGAATCGAAGACGCTGATGCCCTGGGTGAACCCACCGTCTACGACCCCACTTGCGGATCAGGATCGCTGCTAATCAAGGCGGCGGACGAGGCCCGGACCAGTAGGCTCGCTATCTACGGTCAGGAGATGGACGTGGCCACGTGGGCTCTGGCTCGCATGAACATGATTCTGCACGGACATCCGACGGCCGAACTCTGGAGGGGGAATGTACTCTCGGCACCCCATTTCAAGGGCGAAGGTGGCGGCCTCAAGACTTTCGATTTCGCCGTGGCGAACCCGCCCTTCTCCGCTAAGGCGTGGTCGAGCGGGTTGGACCCCCTCAATGACGAGTTCAGGCGGTTCGAGCTCGGCATTCCGCCTGCGAAGAACGGAGACTACTCCTTTCTCCTACACCTGACGGCGTCACTGAAGAGCACCGGTAAGGGCGCCATCATCCTGCCGCACGGTGTCCTATTTCGCGGCAACAAGGAAGCCGATATCCGGCGGAAGTTGGTCCAGCGCGGCTTGATCAAGGGGATTGTCGGGCTACCGGCGAACCTCTTCTACGGTACGGGAATCCCGGCCTGCATCGTGGTTGTGGATAAGGAGGAGGCGAGCGCGCGGACCGGGATCTTCATGGTCGACGCCAGCAGAGGCTTCCTGAAGGACGGGAACAAGAATCGTCTGCGTAGCCAGGACATCCACAAGATCGTGGATGTCTTCACCCGCCAGACCGAGCTGCCGGGTTACTCACGAATGGTGCCTGTCGAGGAGATTTCAAGCGACAGGAACGAGTACAACCTCAACCTCCCCCGCTACATCGATTCGGCCGAACCTGAAGACCTCCACGACCTGGACGCCCATCTGAACGGAGGTATCCCGGTCCCAGACGTCGATGCTCTCGCTGCATACTGGTCCGTCTTCCCGACCCTCCGTGAATCGCTGTTCCGGCCTGGTGGGCGTGACGGTTACCTGGAGCCGATAGTCGCTCCAGGCCGTTTGGAAGAGACGGTCAGGTCGCACAATGAGTTCCGGTCGTTTGCAGAGCAGGTTTCGAGCCTATTCCAAGACTGGCGCCAAGCCCACGAGCCGGCGCTCCGGAACATCGAGGTGGATGACCGGCCGCGGGATCTTATTCAGATCCTCTCTGAGGATCTTTTGGATCGGTTCACTAAGGTCCAGCTCCTCAGCAGCTATGCCGTCTACCAGCGGCTTATGGACTACTGGGAGCACGTCATGCAGGACGACGTCTACTTGATCGCGGCCGACGGGTGGGGTAGTGGCGCGATACTGCGCAAGGCTTACGAAAAGGAGACCCCAGACTTCGCTACGAAGGAGGGCCGCAAGACGGTCAAGTACGTCGGCGCCCTAATCCCAGCCCGGCTGGTCGTAGCCCGGTACTTCAACGAGGAGTGGGCCGAGGTGCAGCGCCTGGAGGATGAGGTCCGGCTGGCAACTGATCGTAAGTCGGACTTTGAAGACGAACACAGCGATGAGGAGGGCGCGCTTAGCGGTTTGGAGGGCTCGAAGGGGATCACGAAAGGCAACGTCCAGCAACGAGCTCTGGATTTGAAGCAAGCGGTCCTGGACCTCTACGGTGAGGACTCGTCGGAGCACCAGCAGGCCCAGTCAATCAAGAAGACTACGTTCGGCTCAGCACCGTGGGAGTCGGGTCGCGTAGACGAGGAAGGCCTATTTGAGGAGCTAGACGTTCTCTACAACTACCTCCAGATCACCGCTGAAGAATCCGACAAGAAGAAAGCCCACAAAGAGGCGATCAAGGCACTACACGCGTCGGTGATCGCACGGTATCGCGACCTTACAGAGGCCGAGGTTAAGTCACTGGTGGTAGAGGACAAGTGGCTTGGTAGCCTTACCAAGGCTATCGAGGAGGAAGTCGAGAGGGTGTCCCAGCAGCTTGCGCAAAGGGCCACCCAGCTCGAGCAGCGCTACGCCCAGCCCCTCCCCGTGGTCGAGCGCACCGTGAACGAGTTGGCCAGCAAGGTCGACCACCACCTGCGGGATATGGGATTGGTGTGGGGATGAGCCAGCAGACTGGAGAGGGGGCCCCGACAGGGGTGCCGACTGATTGGCCGCTCTCGCCGCTTGGCGAGCTGTTTCACTTCGCTAACGGCGTAAACGCAGACAAGTCCGCCTACGGTCGAGGCGTGCCCTTTATCAACGTTCTAGAGGTCATCACGCGGTCACACCTTTCGGCTGAGGACGTCCCTGGGCGCGTCGCGCTGGCGGAATCGACATTCCAGTCCTTCGCAGTACGTCGTGGAGACGTCGTCTTCAATCGCACCTCCGAGACTCTGAGCGAGGTCGGCTTGGCGGCGGTCTACCAAGACGATGCTCCAGTCGTCTTTGGAGGATTCGTGATTCGGGGGCAACCGATTGGGGACGATCTAGACGAGTCCTACCTGGGCTACGCTCTGCGAGCCCCGATAATTCGGTCCCAGATCATCTCCCAGGGTCAGGGCGCGATTCGGGCCAACATAGGTCAATCCAATCTTCGGCGGGTCCTAATCCCGATCCCCCCGAAAGCTGAACAACAGGCGATCGCGGAGGCACTTTCCGACACAGACGAGCTCGTCGCGGCCTTGGGGGCGCTGCTAGCGAAGAAACAGGCCCTGAAGCGGGCAACCATGCAGCAATTGCTCACTGGCCAGACACGCCTGCCAGGCTTCAGCGACGACTGGACCACGAAGCGGCTCGCAGACCTAGGGCACTTTCTAAAGGGCAGTGGCGTCAGGCGCGATGATGCCCTGAGTGGCGACTTGGCCTGCGTGCGATACGGCGAGATCTATACCACGCACCACGACTATATCCGACGGTTCCATTCGTGGATTTCTCCCGAGGTTGCGTCAACCGCCACGCCATTGACGTACGGGGACCTGCTCTTCGCCGGGTCGGGTGAAACGAAGGAAGAGATCGGCAAGTGCGTCGCCTTCGTGACCGACACGGAAGCGTACGCTGGGGGCGATATCGTCATCCTACGACCGAGGAACGTCGATTCATTGTTCCTCGGCTATGCGTTGAATATCCCGCCAGTCGCGATCCAGAAGGCGAGCTTCGGCCAGGGTGATGCGGTCGTTCACATCAGCGCGGGGGCGCTTGCCAAGATCAAGGTTCGACTACCGTCCATCGCTGAACAGGCCGCTATCGCCTCGGTGTTGACCGACTTCGACGCGGAGATCGGTGCCCTAAGGAGCCGCAGAGACAAGGTCCTGGCGGTGAAGCACGGCATGATGCAGAAGCTCCTCACCGGGCACGTGCGTCTGAATCAAGAGGTGGCAACATGAACCCAGTCGGCCAAAGAGAGATCCAAACTCAGAAGAAGGTGATTGACTTCGTTCGAGACGTGTTGGGCTTCGACTATTTGGGGCACTGGAAGGATCGCGAAGGCAACAGCAACATCGAGAAGGACCTTCTATCCGACTGGCTCCGTAGCCAGGCGCATGACGACCAGGTTGTGAGTCGGGTCTTTTTCGAACTGGACAAGGCTTCGGCCTTGGGTGGGAGCAAGACCCTCTACGACGCGAACCAGGAGGTCTATGGCCTGCTGCGCTATGGGGTAAAGGTGAAGCCAGCGGTCGGCGAGCAGACGTCCACAGTCTGGTTGATCGACTGGAACGAGCCCGAGAACAACGACTTTGCCCTCGCCGAGGAAGTCACTGTCTTCGGCGTGCACACCAAGCGTCCTGATCTTGTGTTCTACGTGAACGGGATCGCATTGGGTGTGTTGGAGCTGAAGCGGTCCACAGTCGCGGTCAGCGAGGGTATTCGGCAGAGCTTGGACAGCCAGAGGAAGGACTTCATTCAGCCCTTCTACTCAACCGTCCAGCTCGTAATGGCTGGGAACGAGACGGAGGGGCTGCGTTACGGTGTCATTGAGACGCCGGAGAAGTACTGGCTCCAATGGAAGGAGTCCGATGCTCACCCACAGGCCGGCGAGAATCCCCTCCTGCGCGAGCTGGGTCAGCTCTGTACCAAGGAAAGGCTCCTCGAGATCGTCCACGACTTTGTCGTATTTGATGCGGGGATCAAGAAGGTCTGCCGACACAACCAGTATTTCGGTGTGCGAGCTACTCAGGAGCGGGTCAAGAGCCGCGAGGGCGGCATCCTCTGGCACACGCAAGGGAGCGGCAAGAGCCTACTCATGGTCTGGCTCGCCAAGTGGATCCGCGAACAGGTGGCAGACGCTCGGGTCCTGATCATTACCGATCGGACGGAGTTGGACGAGCAGATCGAGAAGGTGTTCAAGGGCGTCGATGAGGAGATACACCGTACCAAAAGCGGAGCGGACTTGGTCAGTGTGCTGAACGACAGTCAGGAATGGCTGATCGGATCACTCATTCACAAGTTCGGGGCATCGGACGAAGGCGACATCGACGCATTCCTGGAAGACATCCAAAGTCACCTCCCCGACGGCTTTAGTGCGAAGGGTGAGATCTTCGTCTTTGTCGATGAGTGCCACCGCACTCAGTCGGGCAAGCTCCACGAGGCGATGAAGGCGCTGCTTCCTGGCGCCGTGTTGATCGGGTTCACTGGCACCCCTTTGCTACGTAGCGACAAGCGCCGATCGATCGAGACGTTCGGGCCGTACATCCACACGTATAAGTACGATGAGGCTGTCCGGGACGGGGTAGTCCTCGACCTGCGCTACGAAGCTCGCGACATCGATCAGAGCATCACGTCGCCGGCGAAGGTCGATCAGTGGTTCGAATTGAAGACGCAGGGGCTCACCGACGTGGCCCGAGCTCAGCTCAAGAAGCGCTGGGGCACCATGCAAAAGGTCCTCTCGGCGCGAGACCGCCTAGAGAAGATCGTCGCTGACGTAATGATGGATATGGCGACACGGGACCGGCTCAGCAGCGGACATGGGAACGCCCTTCTCGTGTCTGACAGCATCTACTCGGCTTGCCGCTTTTTCGAGCTGTTCACCCAAACCGACCTCGCTGGGAAGTGCGCGATCGTCACGTCCTATCGACCCCAGCCCTCCGATATCAAAGGAGAGGAGGCCGGGGAGGGCCTAACGGAGAAGCTGAGGCAATACGAGATCTATCGTCGGATGCTCGCGGCTCACTTCGGGGAATCTGAAGAGTCGGCGATGCACAAAGTCGAGGAGTTTGAGCAGGAGGTGAAGCAGCGCTTCGTCGAGCAGCCCGGACAAATGAAGCTGCTCATCGTTGTGGACAAATTGCTCACGGGGTTTGACGCGCCATCCGCTACCTATCTCTACATCGACAAGAAGATGCAGGACCATGGTCTTTTCCAGGCCATCTGCCGGGTGAACCGCCTTGACGGGGCGGATAAGGAATACGGCTACGTCATCGACTACAAAGACCTCTTCCGTTCCTTGGAAGAGGCTATCACGGACTACACCGGTGAGGCATTCGCGGGTTACGACCGAGAGGACGTTGAGGGACTCCTCAAGGATCGCCTCGAACAGGGACGGGAGCGCCTGGAGATCGCCCGAGAGGCATTAAAAGCCCTTTGCGAACCCGTCGAACCCCCGCGGGACACTTCCGCTTACCTCCGCTACTTCTGCGCACTAGAGGGCGGGAACGCGCAGCAGCTTGGGGAGAACGAGCCGAAGAGGGTGGCCCTGTACAAACTCGTGGCGGCCTATGTCCGCGCCTTTGCCAACCTGGCCAACGAGATGCCTCAGGCTGGCTACTCCGCAGAAGACGTCCAGGTGATCAGGGGGGAGGTTGACCACTACGAGAAGGTCCGGCAGGAGGTCAAGCTCGCCAGTGGCGACTACGTGGACATGAAGATGTTCGAGCCCGCCATGCGTCATCTACTCGACGCCTATATCCGGGCCGAGGAGAGCGAGAAGATCTCGGCTTTTGATGATCTAACCCTGGTCGAGCTGATCGTTGAGAGAGGGTCGGACGCCTTCGACGCTCTTCCTGACGGTCTACGTCAAGATCGTGAAGCGATGGCCGCGATCATCGAGAACAACGTCAGACGACTGATCATCGATGAGATGGCGGTTAACCCGAAGTATTACGAGGCGATGTCTGAGCTCCTGGATGCTCTTATCGAGCAGCGACGGCAAGATGCGCTGGAGTACCAGGACTACCTGGACAAGCTCGTCGACCTTACACAGCGGGTGAGCCAGCCGGAGGAAGCTGAGGGTTATCCACCGTCAATCGACACGGGCGCGCTCAGGGCCCTCTTCGACAACCTAGAGGAAGGGCCCGCGGGTGTGGTCCGCGAGTCGTCACCCCCCTACGACGGCCAGGACCCGGCGGCAGCCCGGGCCGCCCTAGCTCAGCGGTTGGATCAAGCCATCCGCGCTGTGAAGAAGGCGGATTGGCGGAGCAACCGATTCAAGGAACGCGAAGTAAGGAACGCGATCGAAGCGATCGTTGAAGGTGACGGTCAGTTGGTGGACAGGCTCCTCGAGATCGCCAAGGCGCAGCGTGAATACTGAGCGGGTTTCGTTGGAGATCGGTGGCATCGACGTTGAGGTCGTCCGAAAGGAAATCAAGAATCTGCACGTGGGTGTCTACCCCCCGTCAGGTCGCGTCCGTGTGGCCGCGCCGCTTCATCTAGATGAAGACGCGGTGCGTCTCGCAGTCGTCTCGCGCCTAGGCTGGATTCGAAACAAGCAGAAAGCGTTCTCCGGCCAGGATCGACAGTCAGTCCGGGAAATGACCTCCGGTGAGAGCCACTACTTCCAAGGGCGCCGGTACCTTCTCGACGTGGTGGAGACGGCGGGTGCCCCGACTGTGCGACTCAGGAGCAAGAAGACGATAGAGCTGCGCGTGCCGTCTGAATCCAGTCGGACGGCCCGAGTCGCGGCATTGAATCGTTGGTATCGACAGGAGCTTCGTGCGCTCATTGCTCCCCTCTTGGCGAAGTGGGAGCCGAAGGTGGGAAGGGCAGCCGCAGAGGTCCGAATCCGGAGGATGCGAACTCGATGGGGGAGCTGTAACCCCGACGCGGGTCGAATCTGGCTGAACCTGGAGCTCATCAAGAAACCGGTCGTCTGCGTCGAGTACGTACTGGTACACGAGCTCGTCCACCTCCACGAGCGGCATCACACCGAGAAGTTCCGGGAGCGCATGGAAGCGCTGATGCCAGGGTGGCGCCTCTATCGGGACGAGCTAAACCGCGCCCCCTTGGCGCACGAAGATTGGAAGTACTGACCGGTGCCCAGGTCGGCTCTCAGCTGAATGGCGCGAACAGAGGAGCCCGCATTGCACGGGCCCCTCTGCCAACGCTAGCCCTACGGCTTCTCCGGCCGCCACTCCATCGAGCCGCGGGCGCCGGGATGGGCCGCCTTGTCCTTGTCATGCCACTCAAACTCGACCTCGATCGAAACCCCGAGGCGCTTCACGAGGTGCATGGTGTTTTCCCAGGCCAGTCGGGCCTCGACGCCTTGAATTGACATCCCCGCGTCCGGAACGAACACGAACCCCCGTTCTTCGAACCGACCCTCGCGGATATTTGCTCGAGTCGCCTTCCGAACCTCCTCGAAGGATCCGAGGCTCTGTCGCGCTCGAACGTGGAGTAGATGGAGCAACCCGTTCCACTTGGGCCGCCTGACGGTCTCTCCGTCGATCGCGGCGCTCAGTACCCGGGTGTGGGTCAGCTCTTCAGGGTTCAGGGGGTCCACCGCGATTACCCCGGTTTCCCGAACAACGGCTGGGGTAGGCTCGGAGGTAGTTCCACGCGCTTCCTCGATCAGCCTGCGGATCACGTCGTCGGGCGTGTCGACGAAAGGCCGCGCCAAGCTCTGCAGTCCCTGATAGGTCGTCTCGGAGATCTCGATTGTCGGCATCATACTCTGCTCACACTTCACGGGATATTGCATGAATGCAAGTCTACAACGTGAAAAGAGTATGTCAACCATGGGAATGTGTATTTCCTATGTTTCGTGACACCGGTGAGGAGGCGCTCAAGTAGGTCGATCACTGGTAGGTACTCGGTGAGCATCGGGTCGTGGACGAAGTGTAGTTCGTCCACCAGTTGGATCGCCTGCCAAGCACTATAGAGGAGGTTCTTGAGCACGTACGCGTTCGTTCTGTCCGCCAGCAGAGACCCAATTGGATCGCCAGGGTCAAATGCATCGACGCGAAGGCCGCTCAGGTGGGCTCTCCAGTCAGCCAGCTTGGCCTCCAACTCGGAACGGTGCGGTTCGTCCGCACGTAAGAACGAAGCCTTCCGCTCGTCATATCGAATCCAGTCAGCGTACGCGTCGGCAGTGAGCTGAATCACATCGGCTGGCTCAAGGACGGGATTCTCCTCGTCGCGAGCCGCCGCAACGAACTGTTCCAGGATGCTGGACTCGACGTTGGAGCGGCGCGCCGGATCGATCAGCCCTGGGACGGAGTCAACCACCTCCAGCTCGCACGGAGCCTCACTGAGCAGCGACTGAAGATGGGTCGCAGCTCGGCTGTGGTAGGTCGACCGCCCGGCTTCTGCCAGCGTTTGGTCGTAGTCAGACCTCAGAACGACTACGCGGTCAAAGAACAACGTCAGGTCCGGACTCAGGAGCCACCAGCTACTGTGATCAGGACTGAGCAGGGTCGTCCGCACTACCCACCTCTACTACGAGAGCCGTCTTCCTAACGATTTGCACTTCTACTGCTCGCCCTTGGGCGTGACAAGCGAAGCTTCGCGTGGAGGTAATCGGCGTCAGTAGCAAGTCCTTGTCTGGCCGCGGGCGCAAAGTTCTACCAGTCGGAACTCACCTGGTGAACCTGCGGCATCAGGCTATGAAGCCCATGCACGAACGTGTCGCAGAGGAATTCGCCTCGGTGCCACATCAGCGCGTTGGCGGGCTGAGCCAGTGTTTCGACATAGAAACGGCCGAAGAACTCTGGCAGCGCCGGGCCTCCTGCGGGCCCGACTTCGTGCCAAAGCCATCCCCGGACGAGGAAGCCGACCGACAGCACGTGGGTAGCGTTTGAGAATGCCCGGCGGCCAACGAGGTCTGTCACCCGGCGCACGGAGGCGCGGAACGTCGAGTCCGTTTGAGAATGCCATGCATGAAAGCCCTCGCCCTCCCGGACTGGCACGTCTAGGTCGGCTTGGAGCACGTCGGACAAGTCCATGACGACCATGCCGCCGTCAACCGCAGCCAGTTGAGTGGCGGCGCTTCGAAGCCCCCGTTCCACGCCGCGCGATGACTCAGGCCGCTTCACCTCAATCCCATGCCGAAGGGTGCCACGGTCGATTACGAAGTCCGGATAAGGTCCCGTCTGCCTGCTAGCGCGGAGGTGCACTCCCGCGGCGGACATGACGGCACCACAGAAGAACTGGGATTGGAACTGATAGGGCTCTCGCCCTCGCTCACTCTGGTGCGGAGTCCCGCCCATGGTCCGCGAAAGCTCGGTTGCGATCGCCTCCATCCGGGCAGGCTCCAGTGCGAAGGCAATCGCGGCGAAGTCAGACGCGTCTCGGAGGGCGTGGGCGACCACCGAGCGTCGTCCGGAAGCCACTGGGAATTCACCGACATCTTGGACACGGCGAAGCGTCTTTAGGTGTACCTGGAGGCGCCCCACCTGCGAGACGCGGAGTCCCCATTGCTCGAGGTTTGCGATGGCCTCCTCGAGCACCGAGATCGATCTCTCAAGGTCGGCCGGCTGAAGTGGCACGCCAACGATGTTCGGCTTCATCGCAGCACCTAGATGTCACCGACTCGCCAGCATTTTGCCCGCGACAGTAGCGAGCCGATCGCAAGTGGCAGCCGCGATCATTCGCTTCCGTCACCCTTACCAATTAGTGCTCGATGTGCCGAGTCCTCGGCATCGTCTCGAGTCTTCACTAGAGCCCGGTCGATCAGCTTCGAAAGGTCTATGCCGAACCCGAAGACGTTCGGTTGTAGAATCACGGACTCTCTGATGGTGGCCCACCACCCGGGGAGCCTTCCCCGCTCAGTCTTTGCTAGGTAGAGGAGTAGCCTATCTCTCGTTTCTCGCCAGATGGGAAACTCGGGGTCGATCATCTCCAGCCGCTGTCGCACCACTTGCCGCAGATCCTCGTCATCAAACCCGAACAACAGTCCGAATAGGGAATGGGCGTAGTCGTATTTCTCGCCAGGGGTGAGCTCCCCCCAAGCGACGTTCTCCAAAACGTCGGGAGCTAGCTCGTACTGTTCCGTCGCTACGTAGGCTTGACCTAGCTGAATAGCGTCATCGTTCGTACCTCGAGCCTCTACAAGCCACTTGAGGTCCTCTAGAGCCCTAGCGTCTTCGCCCATCCGCTTCAGAGTGTCAGCCCGACTCTTTCTGAGGCCCTGATGTAGGGCAGCGTCGTCCGCGTTCTCCGCGAGATACCGCTCGCAGAGTTCAAGCGCGCGCTCAAGGTCTGACTCACGATCGTTGCTCCGGCCACTGAGCACGAGAGCCTCAATGACCACTACGTGCGACCATGCCGGGTCAGGATCAGCAGGGAGACTCTCCACCGCTTCAGCGTAGGACTTCTTGGCCGCCTCTGGATCGCCATGAAGCTCCCAGAGCAATCCTCGGTATGTGAGATGCCGAACCCGCTCCTCCCAATCGTCCGAGCCGTCGACAACGCGGTCGATCAGCCGCAACCGAGCACTGACGCTCAAATCGTCGCGGTACGGCAGCACGAGGCTTAGCAGCTCCGCGTCGTACTCGTCATCGACTGGGATGTCGGCTGCGACGTGCCTGGCCTTGGGGTCACCCCCCGCCGCAAAGGCCGCGACCAGACGCTCACGCGTGATGATCGCCTTCCAGCGTGGCGTCGGTATCAAGTCCTCACACTGGACAAGTACGCTGTCGAACTCGCCAAGCCGATCTAGCTGCTCGTAGACGTATCTGAGTTGCCCCAGGTAGTCACCAAGTGCTTCGGTGTCGATCTCCAGTAGCTCACGGGCAGCGGCTGCATCGGATCGATACCAAGGCACGGTGTTCGTTGCGTGCCAGATCTGGTATCGGGTGAATTCAGCCCGTAGTAGGCGTAGCGTTCCTTCCGGATCTTCATCGAAGTGCTGGAAAGGACGGACGTGATGTGGCAGGTCGTCCAGCAGCGGCCGACAGCACTTCTTGAAGGTCTCGCCCGAGCCACAGGGGCAAGGCTTCTTGGCCTTGGGCATCACGGGACGTTTGGTGTAGTTGGCACCAAACGTTGAACGCTCAGTCACGACTTCCCCCGAGGCCAAGCAGCTGCCATTAAGCTCGAATGTTGCTGCAACATCTGCTGCTAGCATGACCCTAGCTAGCCGCACGCGCCGGACGTCCAATCTCCGCGCTGGGGCGCGGTGCTGAATAATCTCGTGGGGCGGCGTCAAACAGATCCCATCAACCGATGCGGGGCACCAAGATCTTCCTGTCGGTTGTCCTGTCGATTGATGTCGTCAGATCACGACAGTGTGGTATCGCGAAAGCGGCAAATCGCGCGATCCATCTAGGTTTTCGGTTGTCCTGCCGTGATACGCCTCACCCTTTGAGGGCCTGATAGGCGTGAGGTCGGTAGTTCAGATCGACCGTGGCCAACCAGCGCATAGAGAGACGCCGGTTGCACGGTTCGTGCGCGTGAGCCGTCTCCATTGGCACATCCCCCATCCATCGAGTCTGGGACTTGGCAACAAGTCGGCCAACCAGCCCCGTTGTGGAATTGACCAGGTCAGAGCGCCACCGAACTGAGGTGGGGTTAGCCGACTTTCAATGGAGGACTTTGTGGGCCCCAACCGCATGTTCGTCGGCATCGTCCTCTTGATGACCGCCGTAGCATGCGGAACGTCTGACTCACCGACGACCCCGACTCAGCCCACTGATGTCCTAGTCGGCGTCGAGATCTCCTCGCCGCGTTCGTCCATCATGCGAGGCACGACGATCCAGCTGACCGTTTTCGGCCGTCGCGCCAGCGGCGGCTCGAGCCCCGTAGATGCGACCTGGCAGTCCACAGATCCGTCAATTGCGACCGTCTCATCGACGGGCCTCGTCACTGCGGTCTCCGCGGGCCCCACCACGATTTCGGCGATAGCGGAGGGGTTCTCAGCAAACATCACCCTCGCGGTAACAAACCAGGCGTTCACGTACCTCGTCTATATGGCAGCCGACAACAACTTGACGTTCGCCGGGCTCGGCGACTTGGAAGAACTTGAGGCAGTCGGATCGAGTGACTCGGTCAACGTTGTGGTCCAGGCCGAATTCAGCCCCACTGAACTCGGGCTCTTCGGCCTTACGTCCAGCGACATCAACCGTCCGAACTTCAACACGTTCAGGTACAAGGTGGATCAGGGGTCAGCCGTCGCCGGGCCGGATGGACCAGTCGTTGACATCGGCCCAACAGACATGAGTGACCCGGCCAGTCTCGAAGACTTCATCGAGTGGGCTGAGGCCAATTACCCGGCCGATCGATTCGCCCTGGTGCTCTGGAATCACGGAG
The DNA here is from genome assembly GCA_028285365.1 of Thermoanaerobaculia bacterium. Classification (GTDB taxonomy): domain Bacteria; phylum Acidobacteriota; class Thermoanaerobaculia; order Multivoradales; family Multivoraceae; genus JANQPS01. The sequence goes on from JANQPS010001032.1 coordinate 12,454, forward strand.
GGGGGTTCCTTGGGTTGATCGAGGATCAGACTCAAGGCAACGGCACCATGATGAGCCTCACTGAACTGCGCTCGGCTCTTAGTGGCGGCGGAGTGAGGTTCGACCTCATCGACTTCGACATGTGCCTCATGGGTGGCATCGAGACGGCACTGGCGACCGAGGGCTACGCGGACCACTTGGTGTTTTCTGAAGAGCTGATCCCAGGCGCCGGAAACCCTTACGATCGAGTTGTTGGCCAGCTGCGCGCGAATCCGACGATGGATGGCGAGGCCCTGGCAGCCACGACCGTAGAGGAGTACATGGCTGAGTACTCGGGAGGGCGGGCCAGCGTGACGAGGTCGGCCTTCGATCTCGGTCGAATGGAGCCATTGAAGGTCGCGTGGGATGGACTTGCGAGAGAGCTTTCGGCGAATCTGGCGACCTATCGTTCCTCGCTCGAGCAGGTCATCCCACAGACACAGGGGTACGAATACCGGTACCTGAGGGACATGGGGGACTTCGCGCTTCGCTTGGAACAGGCGGGCGCTCCCCAGCCGCTTGCGGGCCATCTGGAAGCCGTCCGGTCGGCGCTTTCGTTGGCCGTGACTGAGAACCAATCGTTCAGCGCGGTCTCGTACGAGGCCCAATCGGTTGATGGATCGACGGGGCTCACGGTCGTCCTTCCCTCGGGCGGCGTCGATGATCAGCTGCCTGAGACGGGTCCGGGGAGTCTCGCGGCCTACTCATCCACATTCCCGGGGGTGCCGTGGGTCACGTTCCTACAGGCTTGGCTCGGAGGAGCTCCGACCAGGACGATGGTAGATCAAGGACCGAATGCCCTGCAGGTCGCACTAGCGTGGGATACGGCGTCCGTGTCAGCTCAAGTGGATGTCGACCTTTGGGTGCTGGAGCCGAGCGGTAACCTATACATCCCTTACCTCGGTGTCGTGACGCCAAATGGGACGTTCAGTGCCGACAGCTACGAAACAGGCGGATGGTTCGAGATGTACTTCACCCGCCAGTTCGTTGAAGAGGGGAGCTATCAGTTCTACGCCGACTTGTGGACTGACCCCAACGACCACCGCCCGGCCTATTCCGTCTTCAGCCGACTCCTTGGCCTGTCGGAGTGGGACGCCCTCTACTCGGAACCCCTCCCGTCTCTGAGCAAGGACGTGTCCTGGCGCGACGATCCCACTCCCACCCTCGGAGAGGCTCAGGGCGGGGCCTATACGGACCTCGAATATGTCGCGGTCTGGACACCGGCTAGTGGACCGATGGCAGCTGCGAATAGCCGTTCGGGTGGAATGGCGGCGGTGCAATCGAATACACCGACACCTGCGTTGACGCAGGAGCAATGGGCGACACTGCGGAGGATGGACCGGACGCGGGGAACGGCTGCACCTCACGGTCATGACGCTCTGGGCTTGAGCCCGCTTCGTCGAAACTGAACAACTCGGTTCCGGGAATCCGGCGGAACCCGTTCGTGTCCTCCATCTTGGGCTGGTGGGACGCCTCGAGCCCGCACCCAGGGCGCCAAGAGTCGAGCCAGCGGAGGCCCTGAGCCAACGGCAGGAACAGTCCTTGCCACTACCTCACCAACAGACGGGCAAACCCGTCCACCCGCCGATACTAAGGCATGGGTAACACGATCGTAGGAGCGCCGAACAGCGCTCCATAGTTTGAGGTCAGGATTCCTCCAGACCCCAGGGGTGAGGGCTGATGGAACTGCGACCGATCGGGACGCGCGTACTCTTTGCCACGTTCCTCCTGACCGGATGCGGTGACGCCGGCGACGTGCCCGAGGTCGGTCCACAGGACGCCCGGTGGGAACCGGTCATCGCTCAGCACTCGCGCGGCGAGATCTCGCGGGCCGACCCCGTTCGGATCGCGTTCTCCAGGGACGTCGCCGACGAGTCGCAGGTGGGGAGCAGCGCCTCGGAAGCGATCTCGGTCCAGCCTTCGATCGATGGAGCGGTCACGTTCACGAGCACGAGCGAGATCATGATCGTGCCGAACGAATCCCTCGAGCCCGGCTCGGCCTTCGTGGTCACGGTCCACGCGAGCGGGCTCCGGCGCGTCCCGCCCGAGCTCGACCGCTACGAGTTCGTGGTGCGGGTGATGGAGCAGGGCTTCGATGTCGATGTCACCGGACTGGAGCCCGATCCCGACGGCGGCGCGGAGCTGATGCTGACCGGCCGCCTAGTGACCGCCGACGTCGACGACCCGGACGAGGTCGAGCGGATGCTCGAGGCGAGCCTGCAGGGCAATCCGCTCGAGGTGGTGTGGAACCACGACTTCTCGGGTCGCGGCCACGACTTCTCCGTACAGGGCATCGCACGGGCGGACACCGAACGGACGCTCACGCTCGCGTGGAACGGTGCCCCGATCGGCGTCGAGGTCGAGGGCAGCCGTGACGTGATCGTTCCGGCGATCGGCGTCTTCGCCGTCACACGCGTGGTCGCGGTCCAGGACCAGCGCCAGTACGTGCTCGTCCAGTTCTCCGATCCGCTTGACGGCGGGCAGAACCTGGATGGCCTCGTCTCACTCGGTGGCGCCGCATTCACGAGTGGGGTCGAGTCGAATCAGCTGAGGATCTACCCGTCGGAGCCGATCATCGGCGAGGTGTCCGTCGTGCTCCAGCCCGGGATCCGGAGCGCGGTCGGCACGAGGCTGGAAGAGCTCGAGGAGAGCGAGATCAGCTTCACCCAGACCCAGCCCGGCGTCCGGTTCACCGGGGTCGGCAACATCCTGCCCCGCATGGACGTACTCAGCGTCCCGATTGAGGCGGTGAACGTCCACTCGGTGCAGGTGACTGCCTTCGCGGTCGAAGAGGCGAGGATGGGGCAGTTCCTCCAGACCAACACGCTCGACGGATCGGGCGAGATGGGCCGCCTGGGTCGCTACCTCTGGCGACGCACCTTGCCGCTGGCCTCACCGATCGCGGATCAGTGGAATCGATACCTACTCGACGTCTCCGACCTGATGGACGGTCGCGACTGGGGCATGGTGCGCCTGACCCTCTCCATCAACCGGGGCAATTCGACCTACGCCTGCTCCGAGGAGGACTTGGCCGTCCCGGTCATGGAGGAGCTCCCGCCCGTCGACCTGGACGACTACAGCTACCTGGCGTCGCGAGCATGGAGCGGCATCGAGGTCGCCTACGATCCGACGGTCCCGGTGTCGTGGACGGATCGGGACAACCCGTGCAAGGACGCGTACTACCGGTACTCGAGCCAGACGAAGACGGGGCGGAACTTCATCTCCTCGAACCTCGGCCTGCTGGCGAAGCGCGACGAGCTCGGCACGGTGCTCGTGACCACGACCGACCTAGCGACGTCCGAGCCCGAGCCCGGTGTGGACGTGACGTTCCTGAACTTCCAGGACCGCCCGATCGCCTCGGTCACGACCGACGCGGACGGGATGGCTCGACTCGAGATGGAGGGGACGCCGTTCTACGCGGTCGCCGAGAAGGGGACCGACCGGGGCTACCTGCGCATGAGCGCGGGATCGGCGCTCTCCACGAGTCACTTCGACGTCGGGGGTGTGGCGGTCACGAACGGACTCAAGGGCCACATCTACGGTGAGCGGGGCGTGTGGCGACCCGGCGACATGCTGCATCTCACCTTCGTGTCTCAGGACGACGGCGAGATCCCCGAGAGCCACCCGGCCACGATGCAGGTGTTCAACCCGCGCGGCCAGCTGGTGCGGTCCATCACGAACACGACGCCCACGAACGGCTTCTACCCCTTCCAGTTCGCGACCGACTCCGAGGATCCGACCGGGACATGGAGCGCGACGGTCTCGGTCGGGGGGAGTCGGTTCACGAAGGCCCTCTCGATCGAGACCGTGGTCCCGAATAGGCTGCGCGTGGAGCTCGACGCCGGGGGCGTGGAGCGCCTGTACGGCACCGACCCGGTGGCCTTCAACCTCGAAGGCCAGTGGCTGAGTGGGGCGACGGCCCGCGAGCTGAACGCGGATGTCCAGGTCCGCCTGCGCGCCGGGTCCACATCGTTCGAGTCGTTCCCCGGCTCCCGCTTCGACGACCCCGCGCGGAGCTTCTCGGGCGAACAGCAGACGATCTTCGATGGGCAGCTCGATGCGAACGGCCGGGCGTCCTTCTCCGCTGCGATCACACCAAGCGGGAACGCCGCCGGCTTCGTCTCGGCGCACTTCACGACACGTGTCTTCGAGCGCGGCGGCGCGTTCAGCACGAACCGCCGCGCGATCCCGTATTCGCCGTACTCGCGCTATGTGGGTGTCCAGGTACCACCGGGCTCGCGTCGCGGGACGCTCGTCACGGACACGACACACCAGGTGCAGATCGCGACGGTCGATGCCGATGGCGCTCCGTTGGCGGCGCGGCAGCTGGACGTGGTGGTCTACAAGATGCAGTGGCGCTGGTGGTGGGATCGCTCCGGTGAGTCGATGGCGCAGTACGCGTCAGCGCAGCACCGGGCCGTGGTCCATCGCGGCGTCGCGGCCACCGGGGCGGACGGGTCGGGGACCTTCCCGCTTCAGATCGACTACCCGGAGTGGGGTCGATACCTGATCCGCGTGTGTGATCCCGAGGGTGGGCACTGCACGGGGCAGATCTTCTACATGGACTGGCCCGGCTGGGCCGGACGACCGCAGCAGCAGGCAGGCGTCGGGGCGACGGTCCTCGACCTGGCTGCCGATCGCGAGCGTTACGAAGTCGGCCAGGTCGCCGAGATCGAACTCCCCGAGGCCCAGCAAGGTCGGGCGCTGGTGACGGTGGAGAACGGAGCCCGGATCCTCGACGCGCGCTGGGTCGAATTCGATGCGGAGCGGACGCGGTTTACGATGCCGATCACCGAGGAGATGGCGCCCACGGCGTACCTCTCCGTGACGCTGATCCAGCCGCACGACGGACGCGACAACGACCGGCCGCTACGTCTCTACGGCGTCATTCCGCTCGACGTCAGTGACCCCGGGACGATCCTGACGCCTGTGCTCCGGGCCGCGGACGAGTGGCGTCCCGATCGACAGGTCCCGGTGTCGGTCTCCGAGGCC
>JANQPS010001045.1 GCA_028285365.1 Thermoanaerobaculia bacterium
TCGCCACGGAGCTCGGACTCGTGGCGACCATCCGCGAGCGAGTGAGGTCGCTCGACCCGACCCTTCCACTCGCCGACATTCAGACGATGACGCAGCTCGTCGACCGCTCGATAGCCGAGCCCCGCCTGCGTACCGCCCTGACCCTCTCGTTTGCCTTGGGTGCCCTCCTTCTCACCGCGGTCGGGCTCTACGCCGTGATCTCACATGCCGTCACCTTGCGCCAACGCGAAGTCGCCATCCGAATGGCTCTTGGTGCTGCGCGCCGCCGGGTCGCCTCAGAAGTCCTCGCACAGACACTGACGGTGGTCTCGGCCGGTATCGCTCTCGGAGGAGCCCTATCGCTCGTTGCCGGCAAAGTGCTCGAAAACCTGATCTACGACCTCGACTGGGGCTCCGCTGTTCCCGTTGCTCTCGCACCAGTCGCCATCGTCCTGCTGGCGTCGATCGCCGCGAGCCTGTCACCAGCCCTGCGCGCGAGTCGCGTGGAACCGAACGCCACACTCCGCGACGGTTGAGCCGTCTGTGCGCGGTCGCCTGAGCCGTTCGATCCGGGCTCGCGTTGCGTCCTGTCGGTAACGGGCTACTGAGTGGTAGGGTTCCAGTCCAGTTCGACGAGAGCCCAGCGACCCTCAGTGACACCGAGAGAGCGAGCAGCCCATGACCACCCTCTTCGATCCGACCTCAGAGAGTCGTCCGACGCGTCATGAGCCGGCGCCGCGGCTCGCATCACTAGAAGGCTCGCGTATCGGGCTCCTCGACATTTCGAAGCCGCGCGGGAACGTCTTCCTGGACCGTCTACAGGTCCGGTTGGAGGAGTCGGGCGCTTCGGTCGAGCGATTCAGCAAGCCGACCTTCACCAAGAACGCTCCGCTCGACCTGAGACAGCGTATCGCCGAGCGCTGTGACGCTGTCATCGAGGCGCTGGCCGATTGAGGGTCCTGCACGTCGTGCAGTGTGCACGACACGTCAGAGCTCGAGAAGCTCGGTATCCCCACCGCCTTCGTCGCGTCGTGCGAATTCGAAGATGCGTCGACGGCCCAGGCCACGGCGCTGGGGTTCTCGCCTCATCCCGTCTACGTCGAGCATCCGATTCAGGATCGGACCGACGATGAAATGACGACCATGGCGGACCGCGCTTTCTCCGAGATCGCCGCCTCCATCGTCGCCAGCTGAGGGGAGTGCGTGCGAGTCGGCATCGACGCCAATGGAGTCATTGCCGCAACCGGACGTACGGGCTCCTACCTGCTCGAGCTGCTTCCGGACCTGCTGAGGCAGGCCGACGGTGACGATGAAGTCCTGCTCTTCTCGTTTCCCGACAGTGACTCCGACTCGTTGGGATGGCTACTCCGCGACTCGCACCTGAAAGAGGTCGAGCCACCGTTTCGCGGTAAACACTCGGGAGGACTGTGGCGCAAGCTGTCGTTCCCAGCCGTCGAGACGTTGACCGGCGCGTCGGGAACGTCGAACCTCGACGCTTGTCACTCACTGCAGCCTCCAATGCTGCCGTCCCGCTCCGAACGTCGAATTCTCAGCCTGCTCGATCTGCCAGACGGTACGTTGAGCGGCACCCTCAGACGCTCCATCGTGGCTGCCGACTACCTCGTGACCCCTTCTCGGCAAATTGCAAACGAGGTCGTCGACGGCATGGCCAACAGCCAACCAGACCGCGCCGGAGAGACCGAGGACAAGCTTCGGATCGTGCCGCCAGGCGCCCACGAACGCTTCTTCGACGTCCCCAAGGGAGGGCTCGTCGCGGATCTCATGGATCGCTACTCTTTTCTGGAAGATCCCTACCTCCTGAGCTGCAGCGGCAGCTTCGTCGACCCCGCTAGTCTTCCGCTCCTGCTCGAAGGCTGGACACGGGCGCGCCAGGTCGACCCCACCGTGCCCGCCCTCGTGTATCTGGCGAACTCGGAGAGCTCGAAGCAACTCGTTCAACTCGTCAGCGAGCTGGGCGCTGACCAGGAAGTCCTGATCGTCGAAGGCCTGGAGACGGATCTCCTGCCGGCGCTCTATCGGGGCGCGGAGTTCATTCTCTACCCGGCTCACGACGGCGCATTCGGACGAATCGTGCTCGAAGCAGCTGCGGCCGGAATCACCAGTGTCGTCGGCCGGCGCTGTGGTGCGCTCGAGACCCTCGGCGCAGGCCTCGTTCGGGTTGATGAATCCGATCCCGAGCGCTGGGCGCATGCCATCGTGGAGCTCCACGGCGATTCCTCTAGCCGCAACCAACGAGCCGAGCTCTGTCGGACCAGATCCAGATCGCTGACATGGGCCGAAGCCGCGCGCTCTCACTGGGAGATCTACCGCGGTCAGGTCTGAGAGCGACGCCACCAGCACGACCAGCTTTGCAAGCAGGAGAGAACCGACACCATGACGGCAGGACCCAAGCCAGCCCAGCTCAACGTTCTCGGGGGACCGCTCGATCTGTGCAGCGCGTCACCCACGACTGGCTTCTATCGAACCGGCTGCTGCGAAACCGGCCCGGATGACCTTGGCCTGCACACGGTGTGCGCCGAGATGACCGAAGATTTCCTCGTGTTCAGTCGAGCGCGGGGCAACGATCTGAGCACTCCCCAACCAGGCTTTCCTGGCCTTCAGGCCGGCGATCGCTGGTGCCTTTGTGCAGCACGCTGGCGAGAAGCACACGAGGCTGGGATGGCACCACGGGTCGTTCTTTCGGCGACGAACGAGAAGACCCTGGACGTCGTTCCGTTGGAAGTGCTGGTCGAGAACGCCAGCGACGTCGCCTGAGAAGCGCACGACCTCAGCTCGAGGCCTGGCGACGTCGCGACTCTCGACACCGAGGTCACGTCAACTGGAGCGCAGCGTATTGACCGGTTTGACGGCGATCGCGCGACGCGCCGGCAGCCAGGCGGCCAGCAGGGCAACAACCAGCAGCACGAGCCCGACCGCCGCGAAAGACACCGGATCGTTGGGTGCAACGCCGTAGATCAAGCCACCGAGTAGCCGACCCGAGACCAATGCCAGCACGACTCC
>JANQPS010001058.1 GCA_028285365.1 Thermoanaerobaculia bacterium
GTTCGAGTTCCAGTTCCCCGAATGGCCACAAGCCGCGCGAGACTTGTGCGATCGAGTTCGGCGAGGACGGTTGGCCGTCGGTGACGCCTGACGAGTCAGTCGACCGTCTCAGGCGATCGCCACTCTTGCGCGCGCCTTTTCGGGGTCACGCATGTCGAGTAACGAAACTCCAACGCCGTAGGTCACGAAGTGGCCACGTGGCGTGATCTCGAGGATGCGCAGCTGGTCGAGTGCGGGCACCTCGTGAGCGGAAGCGCCTCCTAGCACCTCGAGGATCTCGTGGTCGGCATCGACCGCATCGATCACCTTGGCGTTGCCATGGAACGAGATGGTCGCCTGAGGAATCTGGATCCAAGGAAGGAAAGGAACCCGTTTCGGAATCGTGACGTTGAGGGCCACGTTCGGGTTCAGGCGAATGTGTTTGGCCTTCCACGAGTCGATCGCGATGCGCACGTAGAGCTTCTGATCCATGACCACGTAGACGATGCCGGCAGAACGCGCTTGGTGAGCGGGGGTCACGTAGGAGAGGACGGCGAACTGGTGTTTGTCGATCTGACGCCAGACGGTGTCCCTATCGAGTGCAATCGACATTGGGTTTCCTCCAGGAGCGTGCGACGCTGGGTCAGCTGTGCGTCTCGGGGACGCCGCTCGCGCTCCGCACCCGTCGACGTCCCTCATCTTCGGTGTTCGACTGATGCTGACCTCGACGCCGGCGAAGCGCCATCCGGGAGTCCACCTAGAAGGTCGTGGCAGGTTACGTTTCTCAGACGTTCTGGCCCCGGCTCGACGGTCAGGCACGTCGAGAGTTGCTGGTACCGTCTGACCGGAGAATCCCGTTTTCGGCTACCAACGACAACCGTGTGTGAGAGAGATCTGAGATCTGGGAGAGATGCGAGGAGAAGTGTGAGGCGAATTAAGTCTGCCGTGGCGCTCGTGCTCGGTGTCGCCACCCTGCTGGCTCAGGACTCCGGGGCACAGGGCATTCCTGCTCGAGAATGGCCACAGCTGCGCGGGCCGGCCCTCGACGGCACGGCGCCGTTGAGCGCGATCGAGTCTGCCTTTGCGCTCGACATCGAGGAGGTGTGGCGAAGACCGCTCGGATCTGGCTACTCGGCCGTGACGGTTGAGGGCGGTGTGGGGGTGACCGCGGCGACGGTCCAGGGACGAGACGTAGTCATCGCGCTCAGGGTCGGGTCTGGCGAGACTCTCTGGCAGTTCGATCTGGCGCCAGTCTTTCTCGGTCGTAGTGGCTCGGACGATGGGCCTTCCAGCACGCCAACTCTGGGTGGCGGGCGGGTCTTCATGCTTCATCCGAGCGGCCGGCTGGTCGCTCTCGATCTCGAGAGTGGCGAGCTGTCCTGGGAGCGTCAGCTGGTCGAAGACTTCGGTGGCACCTTGCCGCCCTACGGGTACTCGACGATGCCGCTCTTCGTCGGCGACCGCGTCGTCGTGCAGGCTGGGGGCGATGACGGGAGGATGCTGGTAACGCTCTCGGCCAGTTCGGGCGAGCTGATCTGGGCGGCCGGCAGCGATGCCGTGCCCCTCGAGCATCAGAATCCGATGCTGTGGAGCGGCCCTGGAGGTGATCAGGTCGTGGCGGTCTCACCGAGCGCGGTGGCCGGCTTTCGGCTGAGCGACGGAGCGCTGCTGTGGAGACACGAGCTCGAAGGCCGTGGGCATGCGGGCGACGTCACGGTCGTGGACGGGCGCCGGATTCTCGTTCACCGATTTGGTGAAGAGACCCTTCTCATGGAGGTGGCCGAAGCCAGAGGTCCGGATGGGAAGCTTCCAACCTCGGTCGCGTGGTCGAGTCGCCACCTCGACCGAACGTACGCCATCCCGCTGATCTACCAGGAGCACGTCTATGGTTTTGACGGACGGTTTCTGGTGTGCGTCGATCTCGCGAGTGGCGAGCTGGTCTGGAAGTCGAGGCCTCCGGGTGGCAAGGTGATCTCACTGGTCGGTGGCCACCTCTTCGTTGTGAGTGACGAGGGTGAGCTCGTTGCGGTTCGGGCTGATCCCGAGGGTTATCGCGAGAGCGCGAGGTTCGGTCTGTTCGATCCGCGAGGCGTGATGACGCCGGTGACGTCGAGCGGCGACCTATTGCTCGTTCGCAATCTCCGCGAGGTCGTGGCACTCCGGGTGCGTTCCCAGGCGCGTGGTCGCGATCCAGACGTACGCACGACTGCGACCGGGTCGTCCACTCCGCGCTTCTTGTCCGATTTGCTGGATGAGGTCGGCGCTGGGCGAGTCGAGCAGGTCCTTGCCGAGAGGTATCCCGACTCTCCGGTCATCGACGAGGGGCGCGCTCACTTCTTGTGGATCGGAGACGAACCGGATGTCGCGATCGTCGGCGACATGACTCACTGGTTCGGCGAGCGAGCGCTCGAGCGTCTCGCTCAGACGAGGGTGCATTGGGTGAGCTTCGATGCACCGGCCGGCGAACGATGGGAGTATGCGTTCAAGCTCTACGACGAGGTACGGCTGGATCCTCGCAACCCGGTGTCCATCGAGTCGATCGAAGGGACACGATCGGTTGCCGAGCTGCCAGGCTACGAGGGATTGGCACTACCAGAGTGTGAAGACTGCTCTCGGGGTCGTCTCGAATCCGTGGAGGTTCCCACGCGTGGGACTTCGGGGCGCAGCTATGCGATGAGTGTGTACGTACCCGCCGGGTCGCACGACGAGACCACCCGGTTACCGCTCATCGTCTTCGCCGATGGTCGAGGAGCGCGCGAGCTGGGTGACGTCTCCGCGCTGCTCGACACGCTGATCGGCTCGGGAGAGGTGCAGCCCGTGGTCGCGGCCTTTCTCGAACTGCCCGAGTCCGCGTGGTACCCGCAGAGCCGTCGCGCGGTCGCGACCATTCTCGATCGCGATCTCCTGCCCTACCTAGCGGAGCACTACCCGGTGGCCTCGGAAGTGTCGCAGCGAGCGTTCGTGTCGCAGCGCTGGGCGGTCGACAATTCACTGGCCTGGAGCCTCGAGTCGGGTGCGGTGGGCGCTTATGCGACACAGTCGCCGGCCATCGGCGAGCGCTCCATCGAGCGCCTCTTCGATCCAATGCTCGACGACTCACGAGTGTTGCGCGTGCGGATCGACTACGGTCGCTTCGATCAGAAGAATCCGGACTACGGGCTCGACGTCGAGCGCCAGAGTGAAGAGCTTGCGATCCTGCTACGACGCCATGGGCTCGATGTAGAAGTCGTGGAGTCGGCCGGCGGCGCCAACTGGACGTCGTGGCGCGCCTGGCTAGTAGGAGTCTTCAGGGACTTTTTCCCCGGAGGTTGAGAGTCGTCCAGCGCGGTCTCGACTACTTCTCGAGTCCGACCAACTCCTCGCTGATCTCCCAGAGTCGACGCGCGGCGTCGTCGTCTTCCGCATGGCGGTTGGCTCGGCGCTCGCGCGAGTCGTCGAAGTAGAGTCCACTCTTGCCCTCGAGCTCGGGTGCGGTCGCCACGTAGATCTGGGTCGCAGCGCCTTTGGCTGGGGAGCTCAAGAAGGGTCTGAGGACCTTGATCAGGACCTTGGCGAAGATCCCGTTGTCGGATCCGAGTCGCGTGGCCACTTCGCCCGGGTGCAGCGAGTTGACGGTCACACTCTGGCCCTCGAGCCGCCGGGCGAGCTCACGAGTGAACAGGATGTTGGCGAGCTTGGACTCACCGTAGACCCGGAACGTCTTGTAGTTCTGCTCGTTGTGGAGGTCGTTCCAGTCGAGACCCTGTTTGGCGAACCGATGCGCCTCGGACGCTACGTTGACGATGCGGGCCGGCGCGCTGGAGACGATGCGCGGCAGGACCAGATTCGTCAGCAGGAAAGGGCCGAGGTGATTGACGGCGAAGGTGAGTTCGTAGCCGTCGACGGTGGTCTTGCGTGACGTGGCTACGACGCCGGCGTTGTTGACCCAGACGTCGAGCGCATCGAAACGCTCGAGAATGTCCTCGGCCGCCTGGCGGACGCTCTCGAGAGACGCGAGATCACCCAGGACGATGTCGATCTCGCGACCCGTCTCGGCGACGATCCGCTGTCGGGTCTCTTCCGCGCGTTCGCGGCTGCGGGCCAGGACGCCCACCCGGGCGCCCATGCGCGCAAAAGCCAGGGCAGTCTCTTCGCCGATGCCGGACGTGGCTCCGGTCACGAAACAGGTCTTGTCGGTCAGGTCGATCTGTTGCACTCGTGAGTCCTCTCGAGCGTCGATGCTAGCGCGCGGTGGTGACGGCTCCTGCTCTCGAGATCCGACGGAGACCTGCAGCAAGCTGTCAACCCAGTCGCGGCAGGTAACGTCCGGTGCGCTCCATGTAGCGGCCGTACGCATCGCCGAAGTGCTCCAGCAGCATGTCTTCCTCGCGAGGCGTGCGGTGCCACATGACGACCGCAATGATGAGCAGGGGCGGCAGTCCCACCAACCAGTTGGCAGAGAGGATCAGGATCGCGACCATGAGGCCGACGAAGCCGGTGTACATAGGGTGCCTGATGCGTCGGTAGGGACCGTGGTCGACGAGCTGGTGCCCTTCGTAGACCACGAGCATGCCGCTGAAGTTACGCGCCAGCGCGTGGTTGACCCAGAAGCACCAGGCGATCGAGACGTAGAGGAGGACGGCGCCGGTCCACCGTGCCGCTTCCGGCAGCGGCAGCGAAGCGAAGGCGTAGCGGCTCGGGTCGACCAGGTAGCTGACGACGATCACCATCATCGGCAGCGCCACCAGGATCCGGACGAGCTTGAAACCCACGGACTCGACATTTTTGGGTCGGGGGCGGCCTCGCATGGCCTGGGTGTGCCAGTAGATCCTCATGGCGAGGAACGGGACAAGGCCGGCGACGAGCACGTAGCGGGCGAGAGAGTCAGTCATCGTGATCATTTGCGACTCCGTTTTGAGTTGTCGTCTCAAGTATTTTGATAATACAAAATATTGTGATCACACAAGATGCTGTTGTGTCAATGACTGACGCTCCCGCTCTGACACAGTCAGGCCACGATTTGCGCTAGGTGAGAGAGGGAGAAGGGAGATCGCGGATGCTCATCCCCCGGAGCTCGGTCAGGTGCTCCGGGGGAGTGCGCCGTGGGGCGGTTGGCGCCGGTCCTGGCTCTCTGCGAGGATTCGGTGCCAGGAGGATTCGATACCAGTGGCACCTAGGAGTTCGTCGGTATGTGCACCCAGTCATTCCGCTTAGCTCTCGACCGACACGATTGCGCATCTGTCGTGGCGACACAGATCCCTCGGCTGGTGGTGCTGATGATGGCGCTCCTGCTGGTGCTGGGCCTGGCGATTCCGGCACCAGCTGCGGAGATCGGCAGCATGACGTACACGGTGCCCGAAGGTTTTCGCGCGTATTCCGCCTTCGTGGGTTACGACCCGAACTGGCAGGTCAGCGTCTACCTGCGTAACCTGGGACCGAGCGACGAGCCGACCGGTAAAGACGTGCTCGGCATCGACATCGGATTCTGGAGAGGGCCCAGGCCTGTGGGATGGTTCGACGAGAATCTCTACGACCGAGGCATCAACCACCGCGTGATCCAATTGGAGTGGAGTGGTCTTGAGCTTCAGGCCATGCGCTCCGAGTCGCCCGAATGGGACGACACGATCATCGCCTACACCTTCGATGTGCCGCTGGCAGAAGACGCAGCCCGCATCTGGGTCTGGGGACCGGCCTCTCGCCTCGACGAGCTCGATGCCGCGCTCGACGAGCTGGTCGACAGCATCGACGGCGAGAGCAACTGGCCTGGTCAGAGGCGCACGCGCAGCGACGCAGTGGCCAGCCAAGAGGAGCCTGAGCCGTTCGAGGAAGACGGCAGCATTGGCTCTAGGTACAACACCCCTCCAGGGAAACCGCCGGGCATGATTGCCGGTCTGCCGCGTGAGGTGGCGATCTTCGGCATCGTCCTCCTGCTGCTTGGTCTTTACGTCGTGGTACGCATCATCGTCAGCATCAGACGATGACCGATCGGACTCCGGGCGCGCTTCTGCGCGTGGCTCGAATTGCCGTATGGCTCCTGGTTTGCGCGTTGGCAGTGTCTTCAGTGGCCGTGGGTCGGGCCGCGGGACAGGAGTCTCCGTCGCTCGAAGACCTCGACCGTGCCGCCGCCGCCGGAAACCTGACCGAGGTCCAGCGCCTGATCGATGCCGGCGTTGCACTTCAGCCGGACAAACGTCGCCGCAGCGCGCCGCTGCTGAGTGCGGCGCGTGAGGGCCATCTGGACGTGGTGCGAGCGCTGCTCGGTGCCGGCGCGGACGTCGACTACGTCACGCCGTACGGTGACCGCGCTCTGACACGGGCTGCCCAGCACGGTCACGTCGAGATCGCGCGGTTGCTGATGGATGCCGCAGCCAATCTCAACGGGATGCTCGTGCCTGCCGTAGCGGGTGGGCAGCTCGAGATGGTCGAGCTCTTGCTGGAGCGCGGCGCACCCGTCGATGAACGACACGGGAGCAAGCCCCTGGAGATGGCCGCCGAGAACGGTGAGGTGGCCATCTTGCGGGCGCTGCTGAGTGCTGGCGCCCGACCCAACCACGAAAGCCTGAAGCTGGCCGCGCTCGAAGGGCACCTGGAGGTCGTCGGTGCGCTAGTCGAGGGAGGCGCCGATCCCGATTCCGCCGATCATCGCGGCGTGACTGCACTCATGCTCGCCGCCGGCCGTAATCACGCGGACGTCGTGCAGAGACTGATCGAGCTCGGCGCCGACCCGGGCAAAGAAGACGATCGCGGTCGGACGGCCGCCGCCATGGCTGCCGACCGAGGCCATCTAGAACTGCTCGAGGTGCTGACACCCGCAGGGCCGACCAGCGGCGAGGCGGCGAGGCTGGACCAGGTCGCGCGCGACCGACTCT
>JANQPS010001062.1 GCA_028285365.1 Thermoanaerobaculia bacterium
GATTCGGCGAGTCGACCGGCCTACGCGCACCGTGCTCCGTGACAAAACGGGGCGGGAGCTCATGGAGATCGAGGCGGCGGACACGTCTCGCCTGCCGGACTGGTTCCGTTGGCCCGAGCCGGTCGAGCTCCTGGCGGCGGACGGCAAGACGAGGATCAGCGGTGCTCTCTACCGACCCTCGGACTTCTCGGAGGACGAGAGCTATCCGATCATCGATTACATCTATGGTGGCCCTCAGGTATCGAACGTCCCGGAGTCGCTGTTCATAGGTGGCGCGCAGGCTGGTCTGTCGGCGCTCACCCTGGCCGAGCTCGGCTTCGTCACTGTGATCATCGATGGCCGTGGTACGACGGAGCGAAGTCGGGCGTTTCACGAAGCCTCCTACGGCGCCGCCGAGACCGCGAGCAACCTCGAAGATCACGTGGCCGGGATCAAGCAGCTCGCGGAGCGCTATCCCTACATGGACGTCGAGCGCGTCGGGATCGTCGGCTTCTCGGGTGGGGGCTACATGACGGCGAGCGCCATGCTGCGCTTCCCAGAGTTCTTCAAGGTGGGGGTCTCGGGTGCAGGCAACCACGATCAGAGACTGTTCTGGCACAGCTGGGGCGAGCGCTATCAGGGACTCCTCGACGGCGACAACTACCTCGCCCAGGCTAATCTCACCTACGCCGAGAACCTGACCGGCAAGCTCCTGTTCATTCACGGTCTGCTCGACTTCGGAGTTCACCCTGGCGGTCTGTTCCAGCTCACTCAGGCGCTGATGAATGCCAACAAGCAGTTCGACCTGGTGCTCCTGCCTCAGGCTGCGCACGAGTTGCCGGGTTACGCGATGGTCCGGCAGTGGGACTACTTCGTTCGCCATCTGGCAGGCCACGAGCCACCCACGGACTTCGCAGCTCAGTCGAGCGGCGACTACCTGAAGGCTCGGATGATCGAGATCAGCGGCGTGCAGATGCCGACCGAGACCGCGGAAGAACCGACTCCTGCCCCGGAAGAAGGCGCCGAGGAGTAGGCTCGGCGGCGCCTCTGTAGGGGAAGAACAGCCATGGAAGCGCCCGCGAAGGTAGCGCAGCGGTGAACATTCGAAAGGCAAGACCATGAGCGAACAGTCGCGTGCCGGTGTCTACGAACCCCCGACAGCCGATGTCGCTGACGGTTACCTCAGGTCGTCCCTGCACGTGACGCTGGCCGACGGGTGCCGCCTGGCCCTCGACGTTCTCATTCCAACCCGCGACGAGGTCCCGCTCGAGGGGGCTCGGCCCACAGTGCTACATGCGACGCCCTACCGGAGGTCGTTTGTGATCACTGGTGAAGGACAGACAGTCGCGCGCTACGCGCAGGCGTTTCGTGAGCTGGGGCTCGGGCCGGGTGATCTGGTCACGCAGTACGAGGCGCGCCCGCTCGCCAGACGACTGATCCACCAGGGTTACAACTTCGTCTCCATGGACATCCGGGGGACCGGAGCGTCTTTTGGCCCCAGGTATCAGGACAACTGGCGTACCGGCCACGACATCGCTCAAGTCGTCGAGTGGATCACGCAGCAGGGGTGGGCGACCGACCGCGTGGGCATGATCGGCATCTCCTACGAGGGCATGGTTCAGCTGACCACGGCGTGTTTTGCTCCGAGCGGGCTCCGGTGTATTGCCCCTCAGTATCCTGGACACCACTCCTGCATCATGGATGGAGGTGTCGCCATCGCCAGCTTTGCGCGCACCTGGGAGACCCTCCATCGATCGATGAGTGAAGGTGAGCCAGCAGCTCCCGTCGATGGACCAGAAGGCGAGTCGCTCTTTGCTGCGGCGCAGGCCGAGCGTGCTCCCGATCGCTACGACTGGGTCGAGCACTACACCAAGGCCGACCCGGCGACCGTGACCGAGGTGGCCGCCTGGGATGCGTATGCCTCGGAGAAGGAGCGCTCCGACGTGGGTCTGGGAGTCGTGCCGACGGGCTTCATGGGGGCGCACGATCTCATCAACGAGAGCGGCATCGCCACGTATCTCTCGACCGGGTGGTGGGATCTCACGTTCCCCGGTCACATCATCGATCTCCACAACCGGCTCACCGTTCCCAGGAAGCTCCTGCTCGGCCCGTGGAACCATGGGCAAGGTGGTGATCCGGAGCTCCTGCGCTGGCTCGACTATTGGTTGCGCGACGTCGACAACGGTGTCATGGAAGAGCCGCCGGTCCTCTACGCCGCGACCGAGCCGTCGGGTGACGTGACCTGGAGGGCGGCTGAGGCGTTCCCCCTCCCCGAGGCCCGTACCCGAGCGCTCTACCTCAACGTCTATGAGGAGCTGGGACTCGTTCCCGAAGAGCGGGAGACTCGGCAGGTCTATGAGGTTGACCCGGACGTCACGCTCGGTCCCTCCACGCGCCACAGCTTCTACGTCGACGACTTGTTCATCAACACTAGCGACCTCGACGATCGGGCCGAAGGTTGTCTCACCTTCACGTCCGAACCGTTCGAGCAGGACGTCGAGATCACAGGCTGGCCGTCTCTGCAGCTAGACCTGGAGACCACCGCGAACGCCGGTACTGTCGTGGTCACGTTGGAGCACCTGACGCCACTCGGTCGCACGGCCTACCTGACGGAGGGTTTCCTCAACCTGGCGCATCGGCGAGTCTCCGAGAACCCGTTAGGGCACTGCGGCCCCGTCTGGCACTCCTACGAGACTCGTGACGTCCTCCCGGTCGAGCCCGGCCAGGTGATGACTGTAGAGATCGAGCTGTATCCGGTGTCCGCGATCGTGCGTGGCGGCGATCGTTTGCGCGTCACTCTGGCCGGAGCGGATGTGGACAACCTGGTGGTGCCGTCCCCGAACGGTGATGAGAACGGTCGGAGGCCGATATGGACCGTCATGCTCGGCGGAGAGCGCGGCGCTCGTCTCTATCTGCCGGAGACGGACCCGTCTCCCGAAAGGCCCGGAACGGTGGACGGAGCGTTTGCCGGTGCCGACGCCAAATTCGCCTTCAGACGCCACTCGGACCCACCGCTGGTCGACTAGGCAGCGGACATATGACCCGGGGTCGAAGAGGCCCCGGTCAGTCAGGCCACGGGACTTTTCTGTGCCTTGCTCGCGGTGCGTCTCAGGCGGGGTTCGCTGCGGCGGCCACCTGACGCTACGACGGTACGGAGCGCCTCAGCGCTCGACGTACTCGATCCACAAACCCATCATCTCGTCGGCGCTGGGCTCACCCCAGCGAACGGTTTGTGACGGATCCGGGTTGAGCGGGTTGTTGCTCGAGTTGTCGAAAGTGGCCGTCGTGCGGATCCTGGTTCCGGCCGGGATCTCGTGTGGCTCGCGCAGTACGTAGGTCGTCTGCCAGTTGAAGCTGTAGTTCGGGACAGCGAACAAGGGCTTGCGCTCGCCGTTCGGGAAGACGGCTTCGACCGCCATCGAGCTTCCTCGATAGTGCATGTGGGCGGTGTAAGAAATGGCGCTCACGTCCCGAGGGAAGGTGTAGCACGAGGTCACCTCGTGTCGTTCGGCGCCGGGAGGGATCGCAAACAGGTTGTTCCAGATCTCGACGCGTTTGACCTGATGCTCGACTTCGCCGGGCTCGGCGAGAACCAGGCCAATTCGAGTGCGGTCGCTTGCTGGCTCGTCGATGGGTGAGTAGTGCATTTGGAACATCAGATACGCACCCGCGGGCACCTTGACGGCGTGGCCCGGCGGCCGCTGGTCGGGGCCTTTGCCGGGCAGGTAGACAGCGATCTGCGGTCCCTCCATCGGCGTCGTTCCTGTGAAGTCGCCTCCGCCTGGTACCGAGCAGCCGTCGTCGATCACAGCGACGTCCGGTCGAATTCGATTCACGTAACCCGAGCGCTCGATGTGCTGCGAGCGGCTACCGACGCGTTTGAGGGTGGGCCCGTTCGGGCCTTCTTCGATCAGCGAGCCCGGAATGACCATCACCGTCGAATGGTGGACGATTCGTTTGTTGCCAGGGCGGACCTCGGCCGAGCTGACCCAGACGTCTTCGCCGAAGCCGGTCGGCACGAAGAGGTAGTGGTACTCGTCGTCTCCGCCCGCCTGTATCTCGACGGGGGCGGGCAACTCCAGGACGACGTCGGGCTCTCCCTGTGACCAGCCGTCACTGAATGCTGGCGGCTCTGGGAGGAGACTGCGATCTCCCTCTCTGGCGCCGCCACGGACCCACTCGAGGAGAGTCGTCTTCTCGTCCTGGTCGAGGCTGCGCGCGTTGAGGTAAGGACCATAGCGGTCGTCGGCGTGCCATGGAGGCATGTCGCCGCTCTCGACCACACGGGCGATGGCTCGTGCCCAGGGTCTCACCTCTCGGTAGGTGAGCAGCGACATCGGTGCCATCTCGCCGGCACGATGGCAGTCGAGACAGTGCCGGTAGAGCAGTGGTGCGACGTGCTCGGAGAAGGTGGGAGGACTGTCGAGAGTCCCGGCAACTGCAGTCTCTCGGGACCAGGCGCGCTCGGGTGAGAGCATGCTGGCTGCGACAGCCAGAACCAGACTCAGTGTGACGAGCGTCTCTTTCATCGTGTGGCCCTGCGACTGGTCCGTTTTTGGTCGTTGTCGACGCAGCGACGACGTTCGTCGCGGAGTGATCTGTCCAAGGGTGGAATGACGCTGGGCAGTGTAGCGGGTAGGCCGAACGTGCGCGACCTGAGACATACTGGCGGCAGAGTTGGCGACACAGTTGGCGGCAGAGTTGGCGACAGAGTGACTCGCCCCACGTCACCGCACGAGAATCAGGCTTCGGGAGGTCGCAGTGATGAGAACAGCCCAGATGACCCGCTGTACGTTTTTGCTCGCCGTGGCGTGGGTTGTCACCGGTTCGCCGCTCTTCTCGCGAGCAGACGAGACACGTGAGCTCGTGTCGCGGCTCTCTCAGATGACCTCCTGCAGGTCTCCGACCTGGTCCGCTGACGGACGCGAGATTGCTTTCATCGCCGACATCACGGGTGCTCCACAGGTCTGGAAGGTGTCGGCTCGCGGGGGCTGGCCGACTCAAGTGACCGCCCTCGACGACACGGTCGCGTTTGCCAGCTGGTCGCCTGACGGAGACTGGCTAGCGGTGTCGGCGGCTCCTGGTGGTGGCATGAACTCGCAGGTGTATCTGGTCTCGCCCGACGGCCTTGTCACACGCCGCATCACGGCCGGGGAGCGCGAAACGAATCGCTTAGGGCTCTGGAGCCATGACGGCGACATGCTGGCGCTCGGGTCGAACGAGCGCGTGCCCCACGCCATGGATTCCTATCTCTACGACACGGCTCGAGATGAGAAGAGCCTCGTGGCTCGCAACGATGGCATCGGCAGCATCGTCGATCTCGACGAGAGTGGGAAGCGCGCGCTGATCAACCGCGTGGCTGGCCGCGGCAGCAACGATCTCTATCTACTCGATTTCGAAACTGGTGACGAGCTGCATCTGACACCACATGACGGCCCGGGGAGCTATTCGGGCGTGCTGACGGAAGACGGCGAAACGGTCTACCTGACTTCGAATCACGAGCGCGACACCATCGCGCTCGGAAAGATCGACCTCGGTCGTGAGGGTGCGCCAGTCATCGAGCATCTCTACGGACGAGACGATCCCGAGCTTCAGACGTTGTCACTGAGCCCCAGAGAGCGCGACATTGCCCTCGTGTGGAACGTCGCCGGACGCAGCGAGCTGGAGCTCTACGACATCGAGTCAGGTGAAGCTCGCAGGATCTCGCTGTCGGCCGACATCGTCGGTGGTCTCGACTGGTCCAAAGACGGGCGCCGTCTCGCGGTGGTGGCGTCTTCGGCAAACGCGCCAAGCAACGTTTTTGTGCTCGATACGACCAACGGTCAGGGACGGCGCATCACTGAGTGTCCCCATCCCGGCGTCGATCTGGAGAAGCTGGTCCGCCCGGAGCTCGTGCGTTACGAATCGCACGACGGCCTGGAGCTCTCAGGATGGCTCTACCGGCCGGCGGGCAGCGGAGACGAGCCGATTCCGTACGTGCTCAACTTTCACGGTGGTCCGGAGGGGCAGGAGCGCCCGGCGCTGCGCGCGAGCTACCAGGCCCTGCTCGTGCAGGGGATCGGCGTCTTCGCCCCCAACATCCGAGGCTCGTCGGGTTTTGGCAAACGGTTCGTCAACCTGGACAACCGTGAGCTGCGCTTCGACGCCAACAAGGACATCGAAGCCTCGGCGCTCTATCTGGTCGAAGCCGGCATCGCCGATCGCGAGCGTCTCGGCATCATGGGCGGCTCGTACGGTGGTTACGCGGTCATGGTGGCAGTGACCGAGTTTCCCGATCTTTTTGCCGCCGGAGTGAACCTCTTCGGCATGGTCAACTTCGAGACCTTCTTCGAGCACACCGAGCCTTGGATGGCCGCAATCTCGGGTACCGAGTACGGGGACCCGAAGACCCAGCGCGACCTGCTGCGTCGCCTGTCACCGATTCACAAGCTGGATCGGGTCGAGACTCCGCTGCTGGTCTTGCACGGAGCCAACGACACGAACGTTCCCGTCGTGGAAGCCGAGCAGGTGGTCGACAACCTGGAGAAACGTGATGTCCCCGTCAAGTACATCTTGTTTCCCGACGAGGGGCACGGATTCCGAAAGGCAGAGAACCGGTTGACGTCGACGGTCGAGACCGTCGATTGGTTCGTGAAGTACCTGAACCCCTGATCGCGTCTCGGCCGATACCCAGCCGGCCCGCTGGGGCCTCGACTCCTCGCCTCGCGTGCACGGCCGGTCAGCTTCGTGGGTCTGTCTGGTCAGGTAGACCCTCACTCCATTGGCGCAGTTCGTCGAGGACCCCGAGCGCGGTCTGCCCGAAAGGCGTGATCGAGTAGTGCACCGAGACCGGCGAGGTGTCGACGACTCTCCGGTCGATCAACCCTTGCTGTTCGAGTTGTCGCAGGCGGGTCGTGATCATCTTCTTGCTGGCGCCGCCGATCATTCGAGCGAGATCGTTGAAGCGCACCGGTCCGTCCTTGAGGTGCCAGAGGATCGATCCGGTCCACTTGCCACCGATGATGCGCATGCCGCGCTCGATCGCGCAGGGCTCCAAACAGGCGTTGTGAGCTGAGCGTCGACCGCGCTCGTCTTCCACGACGTGCGCTCGCTTGGAGTGATTCATGACGTGTTCATGACCTGCTTGCTCTCCAGGTAGGTAGGTTACCAAAAGTTAACTGGTTGCTTTCTGTTCTCTCCAGTGGCAGGTTCGTCTCGAACCGGAGCCACCGAGGCCTCCGAGGCGAATGGTGGACCTAACCGAGTCGATTCAGCGCCTTCAAGATGGCCGCGTATGAGCGGGACCGACAGTGAATGCACTCGCCTGGAGCGTCGGCCGATACCTACTTTTGTACGGAGACACCATTTTGCTCGGAGACACCATGCAGCCCGACATCATCCTCTATACGGCCAGCACCATGAACGGCTGGAAGCCGCTGATCTTCCTGCACGAGGCGGAGGTCGCGTACGACCTGGTACCGATCGATTTCTCCAAGAAGGAGCAGAAGGCCCCCGACTACCTGAAGATCAATCCGAACGGCCGGATCCCGACCATCGTCGACCGCAGCAACGACAACTTCGCGGTGTTCGTGTCAGGAGCAATTCTCTGGTACCTGGCTGAGAAGTACGACCGGTTCCTCAGCCACGACCCCAACGAGCGTTCACAAACGCTTCAGTGGTTGATGTTCCAGATGGCTGGCATCGGACCGATGTTGGGGCAGGCAATGTACTTCCAACGGATCGCCAAACCGAACGGTGACGACGTCCCCTATGCGATCTCACGCTACGTCGACGAGAGCCGGCGCCTCTTGGAGGTCCTCGACACCCGACTCGAAGGTCGGGAGTGGCTGGTAGGGGACAGTTTGTCGATTGCGGATATCGCGACCTACCCCTGGGCACGGAGCTTCCCCTGGGCGCGAGTCAGTGTCGAGGGCCTGGCCAGCCTGCAGGCCTGGTTCGACCGTATCGATGCTCGCCCGAAGACTCAGGAAGCCCTGCAGTTCCCCAAGCCATGGCCGGCCGCTTTTGGGCGAGGTGACGTCGAGGCGGCGGAAAAGGCCAACGCGGCACGCTTCAAGGAGTAGTCGCGGCTTGTCTGGTAGGCGGTGTAGGCAAGCCGGAGCTCTCGTGACGTAGACCCAGGCCATCGTGGCATGACTACGGGCCCCTCCCTGTTCACACCTTCTGGGTCATGCTGACGGAAAGCCCGGGAACCCATCACGTCCCTTCGCAGTTTGCCTGGAGTGGCCTAGCCTCATGTCTTCTTCTGGCCTTCCGGTTGGAAGGCCGGGAGCGATCCTCGATCGAAGCGCCGTCCTTCGAGGGACTCAGGACACGTGATCACCCCGTCCGGACTGAGGCATGTCCTGACTCTGGAGAAGGAGACCTCGGCCGGGCCGGTGCCGTCCGCCCGAACGTGGCCGTCGTTGCCGACTTGAGCAGGTCGACGAGCTCTCGGGCAGCCCACGCGAGATTGGAACGGCGAAGGGCTCGTTCTCGAATCCTAGCCGCAGCGACGGTCTCGTCCCGGCATGCAAAGGTGTGCTCGCGAGGTCCCTCACTGCGTTCGGGATGACTCTGGAACACGAGGGCCTGGTCACTCGAT
>JANQPS010001066.1 GCA_028285365.1 Thermoanaerobaculia bacterium
TGACCGATCACCTCGTCACCATTGACGAAGGTGCCGTTCGTGCTCTCGAGGTCCTGAACCAGTAGCTCGTCACCTTCGAAGTGGAACTGAGCGTGGTGGTGCGAGACGTGACTGTCGTCGGTCTGCAGGTTGCAGCTGGGGCTCCGGCCGACCGCGAAGGGGTTGGTGGTGATCGCTGACCTGTTCGCGCCTCCGGTAGCCGAAGGCTCCAGAGGAGCGAGATAGTAGATGCAGGTCCGTGAGTCGACGTCGTCGATCATGACGCGGTCCGAGTCTGGAGGCGGTCGGTGAGGAAGCGATAGGCCTCGTCGGGGAGCAGCGGCTTGGCGTAGTAAAAGCCCTGTGCCCAATCGACCTTCAGTCCTCGCAGCAGCTCCAGCTGCTGCTCGGTCTCGACTCCTTCGGCGATCACTCTCAAGCGCAGCGAGTGTGCGAGTGCCACGATCGTCTGGACGATCTGGTAGGCGCGAGCGGTCTCTCCCAGCTCTCGCACGAAAGACCGATCGATCTTCACGCTGTCTATGGTGAGACGCTGCAGATAGCTCAAGGAGGAGTAGCCGGTTCCGAAATCGTCGAGGTAGACGCGGATGCCTGAGTCTTTGAGATCGGCGAGGACTTCGACGGCGGGTGACTCGATCAGCGTTCCTTCCGTGATCTCGAGCCGCAGAGCATCAGGCGGGAGGCCGATGTCTTCGACGTACTTCGCGAGAAATCCTTCGCTGTCCAGCTCGGAAAACTGGCGATTGGAGAGATTGACCGAGACCGAGAGCTCGTTCGAGTTGGCGAGCTCTCGCCACTCGAGGACCCTCTTGGCCGCCTCGGCAAGACCCCACTCGCCGATGGGACCGAGCAAACCGGTAGCTTCCGCGAGATCGAGAAACTCGGCAGGGCCGAGCTCACCGCGCGTCGGGTGCTGCCATCTCAGCAAAGCCTCGAAGCCGGCGACGTAGCCGGTCTGCAGGTCGATCATCGGTTGGTAGCGCAGGAAGAGCTCGCGCCGGTTGGTTGCCCTTCTGAGATCACCCTCGAGATCGCTACGGAGATAGGTCGAGGCCCGCATCTCGGTTTCGAACAGACGAGTTGCAGCACCGCCAGACTGTTTCGCCCTGCGCATGGCCGCGTCAGCGTCGCGCAGGGTCTGATCGACCGTCGAGACTCCGGCGTCGCTGTGGAGCGCGCCGATGGAGCCAGTAACCACGAGATCGGTGTCGTCGATCCTCATGGGACGGAGCAGGGCCTGTTCCAGCCGTCTGGCAATGGCCATGACGTCGGTGTGGTCTTTCACCTTGTGAAGCAAGAGCGCAAACTCGTCGCCGTAGATGCGGGCCACCCCGTCGCCGGGTCTGAGCAGTCCCTTGAAGCGTCGCGCGACATTGACGAGGACCCGGTCGCCGGCCGAATGGCCATACGTGTCGTTGATCGACTTGAAGCGGTCGAGGTCGACGAAGAGCACGGCAAACCTCTCGCCTCGTCGTTTCGCCTGCTCGATAGCCATTCTCAGGCGGTCTCTGAAGAGGGTTCGGTTGGGCAGTCCTGTCAGTTGATCGTGCAGGGCTTGCCGGACGAGGCGATCTTCGATTTCGCGACGATTGGTGGTATCGCGCAAGATCGCCTGAATGATGCGGGACCCTCCGAGCTCGAAGCTGCTCGCGGAGATCTCCGCGAAACGCTGTTCGGACTGCCTCTGGTAGGGCATTTCGAGGCGCAGATCGCCACCGTGCTCGAGGTTCTCGAGAGTCTTCTCGATCATCGGAATCGAGTCCTCGGGCACCAGGTCTGCGAGGGTTCGCTGGATGATCTCGCTGGAGGACAGGCCGAACATGTCCTGGGCAGCGCGGTTGGCCTCCAGCAGACGTCCTGCCGACGACATCAGGATGATGCCGTCGGTCGAGCTCTCGAAGAGCCGCCGATAGCGCTCGTCACGCTCTTCGATGGCACGTGCCGCGTCGGCTTCCTGGGTCGTGTCCCTGACGATCGCCATCAGCGCGTCGCGACCGTAGGCATGGGTCGACTCCACCCTCATCTCGACCTCCGCGAGGCGGCCGTCGCGGTAGCGGTGGTGGTAGCGCCTGACTCCGACGTGCCCCGGCAGCGTCAGGTAGTGCTCGACGAGGCCTCGCTCGCTCTCCGGATGGAGATCGAACGGAGTCATTTCCCTGAGGGTGTCCAACTCGTAGCCATAGCGTTCGACCGCTTTGCGATTGCAGTCGACGAAGTGCCGCGTTTCCCGATCCCAGATGAACACGGCGTCGCCGAGCGCATCGAGAAGTTGGCGGGAGTGAGCGTCGAGTGGCAACTGGGTCATGACGGCCATCACCGATTGTCTAGCAACCCGCGTGCCCGGAGGGAGTTAGGCAAGAGATCCTAGCAACTGGGGAAAGACTCCGATTCTTGCTCACCTGACCGAGTGAATGGCGGCTCGCACCCTGCGACGTGCCGAAAGAGCACATGGAGGCGCCCTGAAATCCGAAAAATCCGGTAGATCGGAGTTTCTTCAGAGGAGGCGAGGCCCCGTGTCGGGTGAGGCGAGGCTGTTTGGAATCTCGAGGCCGTCAGCTGGCCTCAGCCTTCGAAGGCCGCTGTCACGTCTCGCAGCGCCATGGTCATGCGTTCATAGACCCGGCGAGCTCGGCCCTCGTCGAAAAGATCGCCCGCTCTATCGAGTTCTGCGGCGGTCTGTCTGATACGCGAGACGGCGCGCCTGACGAGGCCCCGCTCTCGCGCCGAGATGCCGTCGAGCTGATCCAGCAGGGCTTCGGCCAGGTCGCTGGCATCGAAAGCAGGAACGTAGAGTCTCAGCCAGTCGCCGCGCTCGATGTACTCGCCGACGCTGTCCACGCGCTCGCTCAGCAGGGCGACGATGCCCGGTGCCGTTGCAGGAATGCTCAGCGGTGGCCGGACGTGGCTGTGCTCGCCTGTGAGAGGAGTTGCGGGGATACGCCGTGAAGAGCGGGTTGGTGCCTTCGAGAGCTCCTCGAAGTAGAAGTCGTAGCGCTGTTGCTCGCCCGCGAGCCAGACCGACGCGTAGAACTCGGACGGGAGCGCATTGTCGGGGATTGCGCCGGCGAGGAAGTCGCTGCCGACAACCGGCGCCATGTCGAAGCGCTCTTCGGTGAAGTCTCCGCTGTCTTCGTCGTAGTGCTCGACCACAATCTCTGCGTCGAAGTTCCTGGGATCTACGGGTCGCTTGAAGTCGTCGTAGATGTAGATCCGGAACTCGTCGAGCGAGGGGAGCGTTCCTTCGAGGTGGTGGTACTGGTTGGCGGCCATGAAGAACTGGCCACCATGCACGGGACTATGGTCCATGTGCGCCGCCGCATTGGGATCGCTCGGGGAGGCGGCGGCACCAGGGTCCGAACCGGGAACCGCTTCTGGGGCGTCGCTGAGCGCTCCCAGAGCCCCGATGAGCATGCCTCCGCGACCACTCGACGCTGCTGCGGTCTCCCGAGGCGCCAGAACCTCGGGCAGGACGAGGTGATCGTCGAGCGTGTAGTCGACATCGAGCGCGACACCGTCGATCGAACCGCTGTAGCGAGCGGCAAGCTCGATGATCGTGCCCTCGGGCGCGTCGATGGGCTGATCGAACACGTAGCTCGACGGCCAGTCCGCTGAAGTCTCGGCAACGTGGACGAGTGTGGTCGTGCGTGCATCGGGGTAGCGAGCCCGGATCTCGAACTGCTCGATCGTATTCGGAAGTCTCGGGTTGAGGCCGAGCATGCGGACAGCCTCGTCGAAGCGAGCCGTCGCCACGACGCCGAGGCCAGGTGGCCGCTGCGCTTGCTGGGTTCGCTTGCGTGCGCGTTTGCGCCTGCGCTTCTTCTCGGCGCCATCGGCACTCGCGGCCTGGACCGCACTGGCCGGCGAGACTGGCAGGGTCTCCGTGATCAGGTCGACCTCGTCGGCCGACTGAGCGAGGTAGAGACCAAGCGCCGAGTGATCCTCGAGTGGCTCCGAGCTGCCTTCGAGACCGCGTCTCCGATAGGTGATCTCGAGTTCGATGCGCGATCCCTGGCGAAGCCGCTTGCCCGCGCCATCGGGGAGGAAAACCGGCGCGTCACCGCGCAGCCACTGCCCCAGGAACCGTTTGCCGAGCGGCATCGGGCGCAGCCGGGTCGGCTCGGGTTCGTCTTCGTCGCGAAACGGATCGTAGGGAACCTGGATCTCGACCTCTAGGCTCTCGGGCTCGGCCGATTCCGGGTCGATGATCCAGGCGACCATGCTTTCGACCGCGTCGGGCCTGGCCAGGTGGAACTCGTAGGCCGTCACCCAGGTATCGACCTCCAGGTCCAGGTCCGCGGTGATGGTCGTCCGATCGGTGTCCTGATCGGCAGGGATGGTGTGGGGAGCGTCGGCTTGGGCGATGACGTCTGGTAGGCCAAGCTCCCAGTCGTCGATGAACTCGGTCGGTGCCGGTAGATTGCGACGGGGCCCCTGAGGTGCTCCTCCCTGGACCCAGGCGACGATCATGTCGACCTCTTTTTTCGTCAGAGTCCGGGCGTTGGAGAACCGACCGTAGCGTTCGTCGGCTGTCCAGGGCGGCATGCGCCCGGTCATGATCTCCTCTTCGATGGCCGTGGCCCAAGCTCGGGCGCCTGGCTTCGAGTCGGTCCCGTAGGTGGTGAAGTCGGCATACTCGGGAGCGACGCCACCCGGGCTGTGACAACGCATGCAGTGTCGGCGGAGAAGGTCGCGGATCTCGCCGCTCCATGTGATGTCGGTGGTAATGCGCGTATGGGCGGCGAGCGGAGTTGAGCCTCCCAGAAGCATCAGAGCGCTCCATGTCGCGAAGACGGTGAGCGAGGTCGACGTCGCCAAGCGTCGCGTGGCTCGGGTCGTTCTGGCGGCGGGCCTGGCCTTCTTGTGGCCGTATCGGGAAGACTTCATGGCTGGAGTCTCATGGGTCGTGGAACGAGTGGTCTCGAGCGCCGGCTGGAGTGGGCTCTGCGCTCCTTGGTGCCGCCGTCTGGACCTCGCGAGAAGGCTCCTGCCTTCGAGCGCGACAGGGTGTCGATCCTAGCAATGCATGAAGCGAGACTGAGCCTGTGGAAAACCCGCGCCTTGGTGGCCAGGCACCGGCGCTCGAAGTCGGTTCAGCTGAAGCTCTGGCCCGGGCTCAGATCGCCATTGGTGTCTGCGGCGTAGAGGCTCCCGAAAGCCAGGCCTCGTTCGGCGATGAGTTTGGTGCCCCCGGCTTGTCTGTCGACCACTGCAGCGACGCCCCGAACGTCGGCACCAGCTTCCAGTACTGCATCGACCGCGCGCAAGAGCGAGCCCGCTGTGGTGACGACGTCGTCGACCACGATCACCTGTCTGCCGGGGCGAATCAACGGCTCGCCGTCTTCGGCGTAGGAGCTGTCGATCTTGGCACCGGTACCGTGTCCTTTCGCCTCGGGACGTACGGCAAAGCCGAAGAGCAGCGGAGCCGTCTCGTCGGACTGGTGGGCTTCGTCACTCGCGCACGCGATTGCGGTCGCGAGGTAGGTCGCACCGATCGCCATGCCGCCCACGGCCTCGGCGCCGAGCGGGCGGATGAGCTCGTAGAGGAGGCGCCCGCAGAGACGCGCTCCGCGCGGTGAGAGCACCGTCGCCTTGGTGTCGCAGTAGTAGTGACTCTTGAGTCCCGAAGTGAGAGTGAAGTCACCCTTGCGGATGCTTCGGGTCTGGAGGATGTCCAGGAGCTCTTTCGACTCGTCCTGATGCATGAGTGTCTCCCTGTCTCGTGGTGCTGGTCTCGCGATGTCGGTGGTCTTGGGATCTGGAGGTTCCCGGCTCTCGAAAGGATCCGGCTCTCGAAAGGATCGAGCGGGGTCGTCTGTCAGCCAGAGGCCGATTCGGACGCAAGGCAGCGATGAACGCGCCACAAGAAGGGCATGACCAGCATGAAAGCCGGAACATTGACGATGACGACGTTGAAGGCGGCCCCTCTGAGAAGACAGAAAACCGTATCGAGTCCGAACCAGGTGAGAAACGACACCATCAGTGCGCGGGTCGTCCAAGCCTGCCTTGTGCGCCAGCCGTTGCCAAGCACCATCGCGAAGAGTACGAAGTAGGCGGCGTCGGTGGCGCCGAAGAGGATCATCAAGAAGTCCCTTGCGGCGGCGGCATCGGGCGGCAGTTCGGCAGTCGAGAACAGCTCGCGCGCCCAGAATCCGTCGTAGAGGCCCATCGGATCGAAGCTGCCGATGAGGACCCAGCTCAGGCCCTGAAGCGCCATGAGGATGCTCACGGCTCGGAGGATCTTGTACGCTCGTGCTCCTGGGCGGGCGGGCGTCGGCGCTGAGTGCGGCTCGGACAAGGGCTGAGTACGAGGGAGACCAGGGTTTCGCGGAGAGCGCCTCGAGAGTGATCGACGCGGATGCGGCCGGAATACGTGGCGCCGCTCAGCGTATCGGACAAACGAGAGGCCAGAGATCAGCAGGCCGAGGTTGCCAATCGTGCGTCGTTTTCACGGTCCTGCGGGCGTGTGATGCGACGTACCGGGCTGACGTCTGGCTCCAAGTGCCGAATCGAACGAATTTCAGAGGAACATCTTGTGACATCCAATACGTTGGCGCTCGAGATCAACAGCGTCACCAAGCGTTTCGGCAAGCACGTTGCCGTTGACGGATTGTCTCTTCAAGTCCCCGAAGGCAGCATCTATGGCTTCCTCGGTCCGAACGGTGCGGGCAAGACGACGACCATTCGGATGGTGATGAGCATCATCTACCCGGACGACGGCTCCATCCGAATCCTCGGTCAGCCCAACGCCGAGTCCATCAAGGACGAGCTCGGCTACCTGCCGGAGGAGAAGGGGCTCTACAAGAAGATGACGGCCATCGAGATCCTGACGTACTTCGGCAGGCTCAAGGGCATGAACGGGCGTCACGCCAAGAGCCGAGGCCTCGAGCTGCTCAAGCAGTACGGTCTCGGAGATGCGGCGGAGAAGAAATGCGAAACGTTGTCCAAGGGGATGGGCCAGAAGGTCCAGATCCTCGGAACGGTGATCCACGATCCGCGGCTCGTCATTCTCGACGAGCCTTTCTCGGGACTCGATCCGGTCAACGTCGAGGTCATGCGTGAGCTGATCCTCAGCATGAAGCGGGACGGGCGCACGGTCATCTTTTCGACGCACATCATGCCGCAGGCTGAGCAGCTCTGTGACTTCATCATGCTGGTCAACCGGGGCAAGAAGGTGATCGACGGGCCCCTCGGCGAGGTCCGCTCGGCGGGCGATCACGGCATCCAGATCGACTACGACGGTGACGGCAGCGTCTTCAAGGAAGTTGCAGGCGTCGAACGGATCAACGACTCCGGCAAACATGCCGAGATCTTCCTCGAGAAGGGGGTCGACCCACAGACCGTTCTTCAGCAGCTCGTCGGCAGGATCTCGATTCGTCGGTTCGACCTCCGTGAGCCATCACTGCACGAGATCTTCGTGCGCGCGGTGGGCGGAGAGGTGATCGACGAATGAGGAAGCAACGTTCGAATGTTCTCCGGGAGGCGCATCGAGTGGCGAACGGAACCAGGACCATGCGAATCAGCAGTGAGAGCACATCGCCAACGAGGAGAGCACGGTGAACAGTCAACAGCCAAATCGGGCCACTGCGGCGCCGGGAGCCAGCAAGACCCTGCTCGTTGCGCAACGCGAGTTCGTCGAGAACATGCGCACCAAGGCGTTCTGGATCGGCATCTTCATCTTTCCGGTGCTGATCTCGGCGATGATGATCGTTCCGAGCTTGCTCGAGCGGGCGAAGTCGGCCAGGCAGTATGTGGTCGTCGACCAGTCGGGCTGGTTGCTCGAGGCGGTCGAGCAGCGCGCCGCTCTTCCGGATCTGGAAAAAGTCTTCGCGACCGCTCTCGAGGCGCAACGCAGTGAGTCGAGTGACCTCGAGCAACTGCCTGACGAGCTGCGAGAGACGGCTCAACAGATCGATGTCGCTCTGGGCATGATCCGAGAGCAGCAGCCGGGCCTTGCCGCCGATCCGGAGGAGTGGGAGGCGACAGAGGCCAAGGTCATCGAAGGTTTTGCTTCGATGGTCGCCGGTTTTGCCGGAACCGAAGGTGCGGCGATGCGCGAGCTCTTGCCGGCTCAAGCGATCGAGCCGCTGGAGCAGCTCCGGAGCTCGATTCAGAGCTGGTGGTTGGCTCTGCCTGCCGAAGAGGCATCCGAATACGGTAGCGGGCTGTCGAAGAGTCGCTACATCCGCGTCGACGCTGATGGCTCCGCCAGTGACCCGAACACTCTGGAGGAGCTCAACCGCCGCGTGGCTGACGGTGAGATTTTTGCCTACCTCGTCATCGGCCCGGATCCCGTGTCGGGTGAGGAGGAGAGCCGCTACGTCTCCTCCAACCTGACCGATGACGATCTCCTCGTCTGGTTCTCCAGACTGGCTGGCGATGTGGTGCGAGAACGCCGGCTGGCAGAGAAGGAGATCGACCAGGAGACCGCGAACTGGATCCAGGCACCGCTCGACTTCAGGCAGAGTCGCGTAGGAGCGGGCGGCGAGGAGGAGGCCGTCGAAGCCCAGGATTTCGTCAGGCAGTGGGCGCCGGTGATGTTCGTCTACCTCTTGTGGATCTCGGTGTTCTCGGTGGCCCAGATGCTGCTGACGAACACCGTCGAAGAGAAGTCGAATCGTCTCATGGAGGTGTTGCTGTCGTCCGTGTCGCCGCTGCAGTTGATGCTCGGGAAGATCTTGGGAATCGCCGCGACCGGCCTGACCATGGTCTCGAGCTGGGCGATCTTCTTCTACCTGGCAACCAAGTACCTCCCTCGGTTTCTCGATGTGGACCCGGGATTTGATCTCTCCATCATCGCGACCGACGTCCGTTACGTAGGGGCGTTCCTGATCTACTTCCTGTTGGGGTACCTGTTCTACGCCGCGCTGCTGGTCGGCATCGGCTCGGTCTGCAACAGCCTGAAAGAAGCGCAAAACCTGATGTCGCCGATCATGCTGCTGCTCTTCGTACCGTTGGTTTCGATGGTGCCGATCGGCCGGGACCCCAACGGAATCCTGGCCAGGGCGATGTCCTACTTCCCACCCTTTACACCGTTCGTGATGATGAATCGGGCCGCGGGGCCACCGTCGACGATGGAGTACGTTCTGACGACCGCACTGCTCCTGGTCTCGGTCTTGCTGGTGATGTGGGGTGCGGCAAAGGTGTTTCGGATCGGCGTACTGATGACTGGCAAGGCTCCGAAGCCGATGGAGATCCTCCGCTGGCTGCGGGCACCGGTCGGGCTCGTACCCGAGCGGCGGGAGAGCTGAGGCGGAAGTCGAGCTCTTTCAGGGAGCTACGAAGGACCGAGCACACTCGCTGCTACACTGCCGCCGAGCTCAGAGAGCCTGCTTGGGCTCGGCGAGCGAGCCACTCCATTCAGCTTCGGTTTGATGCAACATGCCACCCAGCGTTACGACGACTGATCGCCTCTCTGCAGACGAGCTCTCCCAGGTCATCTCCAAGGAGACACCGCGCTTCTGGCCACACTGGCGCCAGCGTGCCAAGGAGCTGATCAAGTTTCCGTTCTACAAGCTGTACGAGCGCCGGCTCCTGGCCGACGTGGGCAACTGGGTCTTGCCGCAGCACATCGGCATCATCATGGACGGCAACCGTCGCTTTGCTCGTGAGCTCGGGTTCTCGACGGTCTCCCAGGGCCACCTTCGAGGTGCTGAGAAACTGTGGGACGTCCTCTCCTGGTGTTACGAGGTCGGCGTTCCGGTCGTGACCGTGTGGAGTTTCTCGCTGGACAACTTCGAGCGCGACACGGGCGAGGTCGAAGCTCTCCTGGAGCTGTTCGAGGAGAAGACGCGAGAACTCGCCGAGCACGAGGACGTGCACAGCAACCAGATCAGGGTGAGCTACCTCGGCGAGATCGAGCGCTTACCCGAAGGCCTGCAGAGCGCCATCCGTGAGGCCGAGTCGGCAACCGAGTCCTACGATCGCTACCGTCTGAACATCGCCATGGCCTACGGCGGTCGGCAAGAGATCACCGGAGCCTTCAAGCGCTGCATCCGCGAACGGCTGGATTCGGGAACCGACATCGAAAAGGTTCTCGACGAGCTCGAGCCGAGTGCCATCCAGCCGTATCTCTACACGTCCGGGCAACCCGAGCCGGACTTGATCTTGCGTACCAGCGGCGAGATTCGTCTGGGCGGCTTTTTGCTCTGGCAGAGCGCCTACTCTGAGTACTACTTCTGCGAAGCCAATTGGCCGGCTCTGCGTAAGATCGATCTCTTGCGAGCTCTGCGCACCTACGGCGGCCGCGAGCGTCGCCTCGGACGCTAGGACCCTGCCTCGAGGGAGATGGCCTCGAGCTCCAGTGACTCGAGGACACTTCCGTTGGCCAGGTGGAGATACAGGAAGTGGGTTCCGGATGTGGTCGCCTCGAACTGAGCACTCGCCTCGCTCGTGTCGCTTGTTTGCGAAGCCGGTGACTCGCGAGCGAGGGCAACGCGCTCTAGGCTGAAGCCGTCGAGAGTCAGGACTCGCAGGTAGTGCGCGTCGGGTGTCGGATCGCTCGTCAACCGACCGCGAAGGCGTAGCGTCACGGGACCGCTCGACAGCGACCTCCTTGCCAGGATCCACTGACCCGGACGGTTGAAGGAGATCGTGGGGCCGGTGCGCATCGAGCCGTCGGGAAGGAACAGAGAGTCCAACGCGATCGGCTCGGCCCCAGTCGAGCTCGGCGTCTCGTGGGGGATCCGATAGATCTCGAGATCGGGTCCGAGAGTCAGCTTGCTCGCCTTGACCTCGTGGATCTTCGGATAGCTCAAGATGTGCTCGTAACGACGTGCGAAGGCCCGCTGGTGCTCTCTCAGGAGAGCATCGGGCTCGAGAAAACGACGGTAGGCGCTCGACGCCAGGAGAAGGACGTCGTAGTCGCCACTTTCGACTTCGTCGATCGGAACGCGGCCCGCAAATCGCGTCTGCCGGGTGGCGAAGAGGTGCCCGGGAAGGCGTGGTGTGTAGGACTCCTGCAGGACGGACGTCCCTGGTGGGAGATGCTCGATGAGCCATTGCTCGGCGCGCTCCCGTGTACTGGGCCCCGCGAGCGCTCGAGTCTGTTGGATGGTGGTGATCGTCGGCTGGGCCAGCGCGGCAGCGGCTAGAACACCGGCTGCCCACGGACGTCTGGTTGGCCCCACGGAACGGCAGATGAGGGCAACGATGCCGACTCCAGCGAGCGCCGCGAGGATCGGGACCGCGGTGGCGAGGTTCCGTTTGACGACCATCGTCATGCTGATGATCAGACCCAGGTAGGCCGCCGGAAACGTCGCGAGAGCCAGTGTTGCGGCTCGTCGGGTCCGTGGCACGCACACCAGGCCGAGGATCGTGAGGACGATCGCAATCCAACCGAACGATTGGCCGAGCTGGCTGACGTAGTACGCGAAGTGGCTGTCCGGCTGCACTCCGAGCCAGCCACCACCCGCGTACTGCCTGAAGCCGAACAACATGCCGCGCGGACCGAAGAGGGCGTGCTGGGGATCGATGAAAAATGACGGCGAGCACAAGAGGAACGTCGCGAGCGACGTCAAGGTGGAGACGGCGAGCTTGCCCACGTCACGCGCTCTGATTCTGCGCTCCGAGAACCTCTGGATCAGCCAGGCCAGCACGATGGCCATGGCCACGGTTCCGGCCGGATACTTGGTCGCGGCGGCCGCGCCCGAGAACGAGCCCGCCAAGGCGGCAGAGGTCCACGACGGAGTGTCGAAGGAGCGCGCGACGAACCAGAGGCACCACGTAGCGAGGCATGCCGACGGGAAGTCGGAGATGAACAGGTGCGTGCCCTCGTTGAACAGCGGAGAAAAGACGTAGAACAGACCCGCAAGAGAGGCCGCCACGACTCCACGCCGACCGGGTCCTGAGAGCGCCAGTGCAATGAGCGCCACGGGAACGACCGTCAGCGCTGCCAGCAAGCCCACCACCAACCGGAGGGCGAGCCACTGATGAGCCAGAGCCTCGGTGGTTCCTGACCACCGTGTGGCGAGCGCGTTCCAGGCATCCGGGTAGAGGTCGCAGGTCCAGAGCGCGATCGCGTATGTGTAGTAGAGGAGATGGGGGTAGACGAAGCTTCCGCGCACGAAGTCGCCTTCGTTGATCGACGTAGCGTGCTGGTAGTAGGTCCCTTCGTCTCGGTAGGCCCGCTCACCAACCTCGTGATCGATCCCGGTGAGGTGGAAGATGAACGAGAGCGTCAGGAGAACGCCGATGGCGGCCGCCAGCTCTCGGCGGCGCCTCCAGGCTGCGAGAAGCACCAGACTCGCGACCGCGACCCCGAGGCACGCGACCGCGATTGCGAAAAGCCGCGCCGGCCAGATGAGCGACAGCCACTGCAACTGGGTGACCAGAAGCCAGCAGAGGGCATAAGTGACGAGGGCGGTCGAGAAGGCTACCGCGGTCAGTCGGAGCCGTCGTGACTGCAGTCGCAGTGGATCGATCGGCGACTGCTGATGGGCTCGCGCGACCGAGCTGTCGGTTTCGGTGGCGCTCGTCATGGGTCGGGCGGTCAGACTAGCAAAACCGGGTGGGAGAGAACGGGTGTCGGCGGCAACACGAGGCGGTAGGGTTGCGCCTCAATGACGGTCGACGTGACGTCGACAGGAGCGGGGCGAGGATGGTTGTCGACACCCATTGTCATCTGGGCCTGGGCGAGCTTGCCGATGAGCCACTCGGCATCTGGGAACGGGCTCGCGCAGCTGGTGTCGAGGTCGCCATCGTCATCGGTATCTCCGTCGAGACGTCGCGGGCGGCGTTGAAGTTGACGAGCGAGGCCGAGGGCCTGGCGGCGGCCGTGGGTATCCATCCCAACGAAACCGCCAGAGCTGGTGAGCAGGATCGTCACGAGATCGAGCGTCTGGCCCGCAGCGGCGAGCCTCGTATCGTGGCACTCGGAGAAAGCGGTCTCGACTGCTACTGGGACGATGCGCCTCTCGCGGTTCAGGAGGAGAGCCTCCTGTGGCATTCGGAGTTGTCTCTGGAGACGGGCCTACCCCTGGTCCTCCACATTCGAGATGCGTACCCCCGCGCCGCCGAAGTGCTGGCGGAGTCAGCGGCTCGCGGTCTTCGTGGAATCGTGCACTGCTTCGGTGGAGAGCCCGAAGAGCTGGATCCTTTCCTCGAGTGGGAGTGGCCGATCTCGTTCAGCGGCATCGTCACGTACCCGAAGGCTCGCAACGTGCACGAAGCCGCCAAGCGGACACCATGGCGTCTGTGTCTGGTAGAGACCGATGCGCCTTGGCTGACTCCCTCCCAGAAGCGAGGCCAGCGCAACGAGCCAGCTTTTGTCGTCCACACCTTGAATCGGCTCGCGGAGCTCAAGGAAACGAGCGCCTCAGAGGCTGCTCGCATCACGACCGAGAATGCCTGGCGGGCCTTCGATCTGGATCGTTGTTTCGGTCCTCTGCCGACAGACGCTCGAGTGGGTCGCCGTTTGGCCTAGCGGCAACTGACGACGTTCGGTCCGTGGGGTCGGGAAGCGACCGAGCTGGAGAAAAAATGAGAGGCCCCGGTTCAGAGGCTGAGGACAAGGGGGGGGCTAGCTGAACCGAGGCCCTGCCTCTCAATCACAAGGATCGAGGCACAAGGGAATCCTTGATCACTTGGTTTCGAGTTCTCCGCTGCGCCGATCATATCGCGCGAAGCGGTGTTTACCAGGAAAATGATCGTACGTATAGGGAAGCGTCGACGGAATTTGACGGCTCCACCCGGGTCCTGAGCAGTCCTGACGGTACAGCCGCCACTGGAGTCGACGAGAAGCCGCCGCGGTGTGCAGGACGCTCCCAACGTCGCGGCCGACGTTGCGGTAGCCGTCATGCAGAGGCGCCGGAGGCGTAGCGGTTCCCCGTGCTAGGCTGCCGGGCCGTCGCGCGGGGGAGGACAGCGCGAGGGAGGAGTGAGTCGGATGGACAGTCGGGCGAAAGATTTTCTCGTCAACCTGTTGGAGACCCCGAGTCCGTCGGGATACGAGGGACCGGTGCAGGAGATCGTCCGCGACTACTGCTCGAGCTTCGCCGACGAGGTGCGAACCGACACGCACGGCAACGTCATCGTAGGCACCAATACCTCGGCGTCGATGCGCGTGCTCTACGCTGGGCACTGCGATCAGATCGGCTTGTTGGTGCACTACATCGACAAACACGGTTTCATCTACTGCCAGACGATCGGCGGGTGGGATCCCCAGCAGCTGGTCGGTCAGCGTATGGTGGTCTGGACCCGCGACGGGCGTCTACCGGCGGTGATCGCGCGCAAGGCGATTCACCTGCTGTCACCCGAGGAGCGCAAGGTCGTCGTCGATGCCAAAGACCTGTGGCTGGACGTCGGTGCTACCTCCAAGGAAGAGGCTCAGAAGCTCGTACGGATCGGAGATCCGGTGACGTTCGAACTGGGCTATACGGGGCTTCAGAACGGACTGGCCACGGCTCCCAAGATGGACAACACGACTGGGCTGTGGACCGTGATCGAAGCTCTTCGTCGGGCCACCGAGAACGGCGGCCTTCGAGTTGCGCTGCACTCGGTGTCGACAGTTCAAGAGGAGATCGGGCTGCGCGGTGCTCGCACCTCGACTTTTGGCGTGGATCCTCACGTGGGAGTTGCGGTCGACGTGACCCATGCCACCGACTGCCCGACGATCAACAAACGGCACGACGGCGAGATCGGCCTTGGCAAAGGCCCGGTCGTCTTCCGAGGCCCGAACATGAATCACCACGTCAGTGAGCGACTCATGGACCTCGCGGAGTCAGCCGAGATACCGTTTCAGATGGCCGCCGCCGGGCGAGCCACTCCGAACGACGCCAACGCTATTCAGATCACTCGGGCAGGTGTCGCAACCGGTCTCGTGGCCTTGCCGAACCGCTATATGCACAGCGCCGTGGAAACGATCTCACTCGACGACATCGACGGGGCGGCCGACCTTCTGGCGAAGTTTGCACTCAGTCTGGAAGGGTCTGAAGACTTCACACCGTGATCGCTCGTTATTGGTCGCTCGACTGGCTCGGGCGAGTGTCGGCTGGTTCCTGACGGCGAGTCTGTTTCGTCCTCTTTCGCTCGCATTCGTATCTTCGAGCTCCGTCCCGGGCGGCTCGCTCCGGTGGAACTCCAGGAGGAGCGTGCCGCTTTTGCCGGGGCTGACCTGATCGCGAGCAGAGCACGGCGGTGTGACGCTCGTCGCGGATCGATTGACTGCTTCAAAAGACGCCTTGCCTTGGAGACTCCATGAATCCCGAGCTCGTTCCCCTCATGTTCGCGTGGTTCGTCGTCTTCGTCTTTTCGACGACCCTGCACGAGGCCGCCCACGCGTTTGCGGCTCTTCGTCTCGGAGATTCGACGGCCTATCAGGGCGGCCAGGTCAGCCTCAACCCCGCTCCCCACATTCAACGAGAGCCGTTCGGAATGGTGCTCGTGCCGATCATCTCGTTCTTCCTGATGGGAGGGCAGTGGATGATCGGGTGGGCGAGCGCGCCATATGACCCGACCTGGGCTCGCCGTCATCCCAGACGCAGTGCGCTCATGGCACTCGCGGGTCCTGTCGGGAACCTGCTGCTGGTCCTGGTTGCGGTTCTCCTGCTGCGCTTCGGCTTCGCGCTAGGCTGGTTCGAGCCTGGCTTCGAGGGGCTCAGTGCGATCGTTCAGCCGACCGAAGCACCGGGCGCTCAGGGCCTGGCGACCCTGCTCAGCATCCTGTTCACTCTCAACCTGGTGTTGTTTGCCTTCAATCTGCTGCCTTTGCCACCGCTCGATGGCAGCGCCGTCATTCAACTGGTGATGAGCGACTCGATGGCTCGCGGCTACCAGGAGCTCATGGCAAATCCCATGTGGGCCATCGTCGGCCTGGTCGCCGCCTGGCGGATCTTTCCGGCGTTCTTCTGGCCGATCTACCAGATGGCTTTGGGTGTGCTGATGATCGGGGTCTAGGGGAGGGGACCCCGTAATCCCGCCACCCGTCCGGGTGGGGCTGGTGCCAAGGGATATCAGTGCTCGGGTGGTGGCTCGGCAGTCGGGTTTTCGCCGGGTAGCCTGATCTCTTCGATCAGTTCCTGGACCGACTCGGGCGGAGGTGGTGTGAGGCGGCTGATCGAGATCGCCAGCGCGAAGTTGATCACCATTCCTATGGCACCAATGCCTTCGGGGCTGATCCCGAAGAGCCAGTCGTCGGCGCCCGCATCCGGGCGAATCAGGCGGAACCAGACGATGTAGCCGGCGGTGAAGAGGATGCCGCCGAGCATGCCAGCGATGGCGCCCTCTTTGGTCGCTCGCTTGGAGAACACGCCGAGTACCAGGACCGGGAAGAAGCTCGAGGCTGCCAGACCAAAGGCAAAAGCCACGACCTGGGCGACGAACCCCGGCGGGTTGATCCCGAAGTAGGCTGCGACGACCACGGCAAACCCGGCGGCAACTCGAGCGAGCTTG
>JANQPS010001070.1 GCA_028285365.1 Thermoanaerobaculia bacterium
CGACTCCGAGCCCCGGCTCTGCTGCCAATCCGCTAGCCATCCTGCTCTCGGGCGCAGGGGCCCACGATCGACGCGGTGAGCTCGCCGGTCACGAGCGCCTGACCGAGCTCTCCAACGCCCTCCTCGAGATCGGCTTTGCGACTCTGCGGCTGGACGACCGCGGCGTCGGCAACTCGGGAGGTGACCTCATGAGCTCGACGCTCGACGACTTCGCCGCGGACGTCCTGGCCGCGGCGCGGTTCGCGAGTCGCGAGACCGACATCGACGCGAGCCGCATCGGGGTCATCGGCGGAAGCGAAGGCGCCATGGTCGCGGCCAAGGCTGCAGCCAGTGCACCAGACGACATCTCTTTTGTCGTCCTGCTCTCGGCGCCCGCGAGTCACGGCGTGGACCTCTTCGTGGATCAACAGGTCCGCATCTTGAGCTGGTCGACCGGAGCTGAGCCCGGCTCGCCAGAGGCCCAGGAAGCTCGACAGCTCGCCGAGCGAGCGGCCGACCTCGCCACGAGCACCGAGCCTGAAGACACTAGCGATCCCGAGATCCGAGCTGAGGCTGCGGCCATCGCCGAAAGACTCGGCGAGCTCGGCCCCAAACGACTCTCCTTCTCCATCGATCCGCAGTCCCAGAGGGAGCGTCAGGTCGACCTGCTGCTCTCGCCACTCATGCGCTCTCAGCTCGCCAACGAGGCGGCGAACGACCTCCGCCGCATGACCCAACCGACCCTGGCCATTCACGGCACCCTCGACCGCCAGATCCCGGTCAGCGAGCTGGAGATCGTCGAAGAAGCTCTGGCAGCGTCGGACGCGCCGAAGGTCGAGACGCGCACACTCGACGGACTCAACCATCTGCTGCAGCCAGCCAGAACCGGGCTCCCCGACGAATACGCGCTCATCGGAGTGGCCTGGGACCCGAGCGCTCTCGCCGTGATCACGAGCTGGCTGAAAGACCTCTGGGAGCCGTCTGGTGACTGACGCTTTCTCGACCAGCGGACTGACCCGCTCGTTCGGCGATCTCACCGCCGTCGACGATCTGAGCTGCAGCGCGCCGCCCGGCATCACCGCCTTCCTGGGACCCAACGGCGCCGGCAAGTCGACGACCATCAGACTGCTCCTCGGACTGCTGACTCCGAACCGCGGTGAAGCCCGCCTCCTGGGTGAGGCCGTCACCCGGCCACCCGCCCCCCGGCTCCTGGCACGCGTCGGCTGCCTCATCGAACGCCCTCGTCTCTACGACCGGCTGAGCGGGCGCGACAACCTCGAAACCGTCAGGCTCCTGCGAGGCGCGCCATTGGAACAGGTGGGGGAACTCCTGGAGCTCGTGCAGCTCGAGGAGCGTCAACACCAGACGGTCGGCGGCTACTCGCTCGGCATGCGCCAGCGACTCGCGATCGCTCAGGCACTACTCGGCGACCCGGAACTGCTCATACTCGACGAGCCGATGAACGGCCTCGACCCGTCCGGCGTGCGGGACCTCAGAGTGACCCTTCGTCGGCTGGCGGAAGAACGCAGCCTGTCGATTCTGCTGTCGAGCCATTTGCTCTCGGAGGTCGAGCGCCTGGCTGACTACCTGGTGGTGGTCTCCAAGGGCCGCCTCGTCTTCCAAGGAGCGCCGAGCGAGCTGCCGCTCGAACGGCAGGCTCACACCCGAATCCGCGTCGACGACGTCTCGTGTGCTCGCGATCTGCTCGGCCTCGGGAGCGCGTCCAAGACCACCATCCCAAGCGACGACGGCACCCTCGAGCTGCCGTTTGCCGACGACGTCTCCGTCTCTCGAGCCGTCGGCCAGCTGGTCTCCGGCGGCCTCTCCGTCTACGAAGTCGGAACCGTCGAGCCGACTCT
>JANQPS010001081.1 GCA_028285365.1 Thermoanaerobaculia bacterium
GCCGTGGCCTGGTCGCCGACGATCGAGAGGTCCGTGAGCTCGCCGCTCGGTAGCAGCGCGAGGAGTCCGGGTCCTTCGCCTTCGGCTTCCTCTTCCAGGCTGGCTAGGAGGCTCTCGATGAGCTGCGGAAGCTCCTTCCCCTGGGCCATCACCTCTTGTGCTATCCGCGCCATTTCCTCACGTCCGGCCTGCATTCCGGGCCAGCGCTCGTCGTACTCGTAGTAGTCGATGCCGTGGTGCTCGAGGGTGGCGGCGAGAGAAGACCTCGAGGTCTTCTCGTGGTGCTCCATCTTGCGGATCTTGCTGACCGTTTCTGCCGCAGACCGGTCGCTGTCATCCGCAGCAAGTGCCAGACCCTTCATCGCGTTGACCATGTCGATCATGCCGACGAGCGTGAAGGCCAACGTCTTTTGCCCGCTCGGCGACATGTATTCGAAGGCCTTGGCCGTCTGTCCGCGCTCGGCGTGCATTTTCATCAGCCGCAGAACGTCCTGCGGACTGTCGGCCCTTCGACTGCAAGAGCTGCCGACGTCACGAGGAGTGCGCTCGAGGCGAGTAGGGCGGTGAGTGAGTGCTTGGAGAAGTCTTTGAACACGTCGTTTGCCTCCGTTGGTCGTTCAGGAGGTAAAACGTCGGACCGTGGCAGACCGTACACGGCGTGTCTTTTGTCGACGCTCTAGACGTGGGTCGCTGTTGCACTCTCACTCTCGGCCACTCTCGGCCACTCTCGGCCACTCTCGGCCACCCTCGGCCAGCCTCGATCACTCTCGATCACCCCTCGATCTCGAGGTCACGGAGCGACCACTCGGTCGTTGTTTCAGTTCTCGATAACGTTGCGCCCATGAAAGAGCTCATCTACCACCGCCGTTTCCTTCCAGCCTTGCGCAGCTTCGGTCCCAGGCCCACGGTCGCGATCGGGTCCTACGAGGCGACTCTCGACCAGCATGCCGATCGTGTGTTTCGCCTCTCGCACGCGCTCGCCAACCAACTGGGCGTGGGGAGAAGTGACCGCTTCGCCGTCATGGCGCTCAACGGTCACGAGTATCTCGAGCTCTACCACGCGGCTTTCCTCGGTGCAGGCATCATCAATCCGCTCAATCTGAGACTGGCCGGCAAGGAGCTCGACTACATCCTGCGCGACTCGGGCACCGAGGTGGTTTTTGTCGACCAGCACTTCGCCGAGGCACTCGAGCAGGCCGTGCCCTCCGGTAGCGACAGTCCGATTCGGCATCGCGTTCTGATCGGCGACGGGGATGCGGCGTGTGATCTCCGTTACGAAGATCTGCTGGCCGCCGCGGAGCCCGTCGTTCCCGAGGAACCGGAAGAGAACGATCCCGTCGTTCTCATGTACACCGGCGGCACGACGGGCCTTCCCAAAGGGGTGTTGCTCGATCAGCGTGCCGAGATGCTCAACGTCTACCACTTCTCGATGGCGTTCCCCTATTTCAATCCGGGCGAGGTCATTCTCATCCAGACGCCGATGTTCCACGCAGCCTCGATGGCGCACCTGCTGGCGGCGCCGGTGTCGGGGTGCAAGTTCGTGATGCTTCCGACGTTCGACCCCGGTGGTGGCATCGCGGAGATCGAGCGTCACGGCGTCACCCACACGGGCATGGTGCCGACCATGGTGACCATGACTCTCAATCACCCGGACTTCGAGCCCGAGCGTCTGCAAACGCTCAAGTCTTTCGTCTACGGAGCGTCGCCGATGCCGGCAGCCGTGCTCGATCAGCTGCTCACCCTGTTTCCCGAGATGGAGCTCTCGCAAGGTTATGGTATGACCGAGAGCTCGTCGCTGTTGACGTGCTTGCCGCCTGCCGAGCACGTTCCGGGTGCAGAGCGGTTGCGGTCCGTTGGCCGGCCCGTGCCCGGAGTCGCGCTCTCGATCCAGGACGATGACGGCAACCACCTCGGGCCCGGCGAGACGGGCGAGGTTTGCGCAAAGGCCGGCAACTTCATGATCGAGTACTGGAACAAGCCGGAGGCCACGGAAGAGGTCTTCGAGGGTGGCTGGTACCACACCGGTGACGCGGGCTACGTCGACGAAGAGGGTTTCCTGTTCCTCGTCGATCGGGTCAAGGACATGATCGTTTCTGGCGGTGAGAACGTCTATTCAGCCGAAGTCGAAAACGCCATTTCGACACATCCCGCGGTGCTCCAGGTCGCCGTGATCGGCATCCCGGACGAGACCTGGGGTGAGGCCGTCCACGCCATCGTCGTGCCGCACGAGGGAGCGGAAGTGAGCGAAGCCGAGATCATCAGCCACGCCCGCGAAGCGATCGCCG
This sequence comes from Thermoanaerobaculia bacterium, assembly GCA_028285365.1. Classification (GTDB taxonomy): domain Bacteria; phylum Acidobacteriota; class Thermoanaerobaculia; order Multivoradales; family Multivoraceae; genus JANQPS01. The sequence goes on from JANQPS010001081.1 coordinate 2,286, forward strand.
GCTACAAGGTGCCCAAGTCGGTCGAGTTTCGCTCAGAGCCCCTGCCGCTCTCTGGTGCTCTCAAGGTGCTCAAGCGCGAACTGCGAGAGCCCTACTGGAAGGGGCACGACAAGCGGATCGGCTAGCGCCGCGTCGGCCTCCGGCTCAGCGAGAAGCGGGATCTGCGCGCCGGAGCGGCGCGCTGGTGGCGCTCTCGACTCCAGCTCGGGTCTTTGACTGGAAACTTGAGGGAAGACTTCGGCCATGAACGCACGAGACAAGAAGCTCGGTATCGGAGAGGACATCACCCGTCGCGATTTCGTGGGGACGACGCTCGTCGGCGCGGGGGCTGCCCTGTTGAGCGGATGCTCGCCACGAGAGGTGGCGACAGAACGCGATCCAGAGCCTGAGGTTCACCCTTGGACTGGCTACGGCGGCGTCGGCGACTACGCGACGTCGAACGGCAACACCCAGGCGGTGATCGACGCGGCTCACCTGATCCGCGACGGCAAACACGGCCCACTGGCGGCTGCCGCCGAGGAGAGCGGCGAGGTGTTCGACGTCATCGTCGTCGGAGGTGGCTTCGCTGGGCTGGGAGCAGCCTTCCAGTTCCAGGAACAGTCTGAAGGCAAGACGTGTCTGATCCTGGAGAACCATCCCGTGTATGGCGGTGAGGCCAGAGAGAACGAGTTCGAGGTGGACGGCCACCGGTTGTTTGGCCCCCAGGGCTCGAACGGTTTCATGCCTCCGGTCGGAAGGACCACTCTCTCGGACGATGTCTGGCACGCGGTGGGTATGCCGACGGAGTACGCGTTCGCCGACGAAGATGACGACTTCGGGCTGCGCGTTGCCCATGACAGCTACGACGGTATGTTCTGGGGCGAGCGCAACCTCGACCTCGCTCACTACTTCAAGGACGGAGAAGGCGGGCGCTGGGAGCGCAACATCTGGGAGGATGATCTGGCGCGCACCCCATGGCCGGAGGACCTGCGAGCCGACATGCTTCGCGCCTACGTCGGCACCGAGACGGCCCGGGAGATGGATGGACGCGGTCCGGAAGAACTGGGCCCGTGGCTCGATGGTATGAGTTACGCCTCCTATCTCGTGGACACCCTGAAGCTCGACCGTCGCATCGTCTCTTTCCTCGATCCGATCCTGGCGATCTCGGACTACGGGTGCAGTTGTGATGCGATCTCGGCGTACGCCGCCTACCTGCTGCAGATGCCGGGGATGAGGGGTTACTTCACTGCCGATACCTTCGACTTTTCACAGATCAAGATCATGAGCTTCCCGGGCGGCAACACCACCTACGCCCGGTGCATCGCCCGGCATCTGATCCCGGAGTCGATTCCCGGTGAGGGTTTCGAACCGGTGGTCGCCGGCAAGATCCACTTTTCTGCACTCGACAGGCCGGGCTCTCCCACGCGGATGCGGCTCGAGGCGACCGTCATCGACGTTCACGAGTCGGGTGACGAGGTGGAAGTGACGTACGTTCGGCACGGCGAGGCGCACAAGGTGCGGGCCCGCTCGGTAGTGATGGCGACCGGTGGGTGGGTGGCGCGCAACATCGTGAGCGACATGCCGGAAGCCGTCCGGGAGGCGTATTCGCAGTTTCATCACGCCCCTGTTCTCGTCGTCAATGTGGCGCTTCGCAATTGGCGCTTCCTCGAGAAGCTGGGTTTCGCGGCCGCTCGCTGGTACGACGGCTTCGGCTTCTTCGGAAGCGTGCGCGCGCCGATGAAGATCGGCGATCAGACTCCGCCGTACCACCCCGACCAGCCCATGGTCATGACCTTCTACGTTCCGTTCCAACAGGCTGGTCGTGACATCGGCACGCAGACTGCGCTCGGGCGGGCGCGACTGCTCGCCAAGTCCTACCTGGACTACGAGCGTGAGATTCGCGAGCACATGCAGGAGCTCTTCTCACCCGGAGGCTTCGACGCCAGGCGCGACATCGCGGGAATCATCCTCAACCGCTGGGGTCACGCCTACATCGCACCGCAGCCGGGCTTCTACTTCGGAGGGGAAGGTGGCAGCGGATTGGCCCATCCGATCAAACAGGGGCACGGCCGGATCTTTTACGGGCACTCGGAGTTGGGTGCGCGCATGAACTACCGCAATGCGATAGCGGAGGGGGGAAGAGCGGCGGAGCAGGCTGTGAAGGTCGTCTGAGAAGGTTGGCGTGGGGTCTGGAACCCACAAAGCTGTGAGTCGTCTCTGACGGTCACTGCCTCTCGTACCTCCCGAATCGCCCCAGATCGACTGCTGACGGTGAATCGCTGCCGTCCTCGATGACAAACGTAGCAAGCGCGCTCGAGTATGCCTGGCCGTCACCGCCGTCGAAGTAGAACCGGAACATGTCGCCGTTCCAGGGCACGAGATCACCCGCGAACGCGCCGGCGCCGGCGAAGGCCATGCGCAGAACACCGTCGTCTCTGATCTCGACCGTGAGCTCCCCTGCGTGCTCGGCTGCGTAGGAGCCTGTGTACCTGTCGGGAGTGAGAGATGGAGCTTTGTCTTCGTCGCGCTGCTCGTCGATTCCGGCGAGCGCCTGCTCGACGAGGGCGTCGATGCCTTTCGTGGCCTCCATGGTCTCGGCGTGCCAGTCGCGCGGCTCCAGATCGAGCAGTCGCGCAAAAACCGTTGCCACGATCTCCTGGTGCGGGTAGTAAGGGGTCCAGGTGCTGCCGTTGGCGAGCACGACGACGCTGGCATTCGCTTCCGGTAGGAACGCTGCGTAAGCCGGGAAGCCGAAGATGCCGCCACCGTGCGAGATGATCGGGCGTCCAGCGAACGTGTCGCGTGACCAGCCCAGTGCATACTGACTGGAGGGTGTCTCGTCGCCTTCGTTGTAGAAGATGTCGGCGCCACCGGGTGCCTCGATTTGAGCGGTGTGGAGCTCTCGGAGGGTCTCGGCGCTCATGACCCGTGTCTCCTGCACGATCCCGTCACCCAGGTGAAAGCGCAGGTACCTACTCATGTCGAGGACGTTGGACACGACGCTTCCCGCAGCCTGCATGTTGTCGTAAGACTGCCAGCTGAGGACGCGGCGACTGCCGAAACGATCCATCCCGTGGGGCATGGCGACGTTCCTGTCGGGAGCGTCGCTGATCGAGACGGTGCCCGCCGGAGCGCTTCCCAGGAACGTCGGCGCGACATAGGGAGCCCCCCAGACCTGGAAGGGACTGCCGAAACTGTTGGTCATGCCGAGCGGCTCGAAGAGGCGCTTCTGGAGGAAGTCGGAGAAGCTCATGCCGCTGACTTCTTCGACGATCAGCCCGAGGATCCCGTAACCCAGATTGCTGTAGCGATAGATGCCGTACTCGGCGTGGTCGGTCAGGTGTCGCGCCCGATCGGCCACGGCACGTCCGTCGATGATTCCCAGCGCTGGATACGTGTCTTCTGCGATGCCGGAACGATGTGCAAGCAGGTCGCGGACCGTCAACTTGCTCGTGAGCTCGGGATCCGAGAGCGCGAACCAGGGAAGGTGCTGAGTGACCAGATCATCGAAGGCGACCCGGCCGTCGTCTACCAGCACACCGATGGCCGTTGCGCCGAAGCTCTTGGTGACCGAGCCGATCTGAAAGAGCGTTGCGGCGTCGATCGGCTCGTCTCGCCCCAGCTCTTTTGATCCGAAACCTTCGGCGAAGACCAGTTGGTCGTCTTTGGTGACGGCGACGGCCAGCCCCGGCATGTCCCAATCGTCGAGTGAACCCGAGATCTGCGCGCTGAGGCCGTCGAGTTTCGGATGGGGCACGACCTCTTCGAGATCCGGTACCGGCGGCGCTTCAGTGGAGACAGCGTTTGGTTCACCGCAGGCGAATGCTCCCAGGAGGGAGATCACGAGCAAGGCAGCGACCACTCGCTCGATGATGCGTGCCGACTCAACCACGGTTGAACACGAAGTAGTCGTAGACGGCTCGAGCGATCTGCGCGATGACCGGTTCCATGGCGTCGTTGGACGGCAGCTTGGACTCCTTGATGAACACGACCGTGATCACGTGACCCGCATCGTCGGGAAGGGTGATGACGCCGACGTCGTTGGTGGTCTCGCCGACCGTGCCGGTCTTGTGAGCGACTGGAGTTCCCGGAGGCAGAGCTCCGAGCAGGCGATTTGCGCCGGTCAGGCAGCGCGCCATGATGTCGATGAGGAGCGCCGAGCTCTTCTCGCTGAGGATCTCTCGCTGCCAGATCTTGCGCAGCAGAGTCGCCATGGCTCGAGGTGTGGCGTTGTCCCGGGGGTCGGCGTTGAAGGCGCGGTTGAGCTCGGCGAGCCGTTGCCGGGTTATCCTGCTCATGGCTTCGGGCGAGACGAGCCGGTTTACTTCGGCAGCAGGGATCGGGTCTGCCACGGTGGTGTCGCTTCCTAGCCAGTTTGCGATCAGGACGCGGGTGGTGCGATCGACCCGAATGCCGCTCGCGCCGACCGCCTTCATTCGGTCCGTGATCGGCTTGGCGCCGCCCGCCTCGCGGAACAAGAGATCAGTCGCGATGTTGTCGCTGTTGCGCAGCATCATGTCCAGCACGTTGTGGACGGTGAGCTTGGATCCAGGCGTGTAGAAGTAGTCGCTGATCGCTCCGTGGGTCACGAAGTGGTCGCTCGCTTGGATGGTGATCAGGTCGTCGAGTGCTGTCTTGCCTTCGTCGACTCGGGTGAGCACCTCGACTGCAATCGGTACCTTGTAGGTGCTGGCCATCGGGAATCGCTCGTCGCCGCGGAGCAGAAGGCCGCGTCCGCTCTCGAGATGGATGGCCGCTACCCCGACCTTGCCGAGGCTGGTCTCGGCGATGCGCTCGATCTCTGCGCCCAGGTGTTTCAGGTTCGGGTCGTCACCGAGGACCTCGAGGTGATCGGAAGCGAGGGCGCCGGTCGAGGTAAGACCTGCCAACAGTAGGGCAATTGCGAGGGCTTGGAGTGTCGTATGCGAACGGATCTTGGGTCGGTACATCGGGTCTCCGGGAGGTTCTGCTCTGGCGTGTTTTCGGATTCGGTAGGGAGTAGTGCGTCGGTGCCAGTCGAAGGCCTATTGGTTGCTACTCGACTGGCCTTTGGTGGCTTCGATCCGCTTCTGCTCGGTGACCATCTTCCTGACGTCCGCACGCAGCTGTTCGGCGTCGTAGACGATGCCGTCTTTGATCGTCCAGGTCACCTTACCCACGCGCGTGACCTTCTGGGTCTCGTCGTCGAGCTTCATGGCGCCGGTGCCGTAGAGGACCTTCCAGTTGGCCAGCGGGTCTTCGGGCAGAATGACGAGGTCGGCCTTCTTGCCGCGCTCGACTGACCCGATGTCGCCAACGGCGTCGAGAAGCTCCGCGCCATCGAGGGTGGCGGCTCGCAGGACCTCGAGTGGGTGGAAGCCGGCTTCCTGCAGCAGCTCGAGCTCACGCACGTAGCCAAAACCGTACGTGTTGTAGATGAAACCCGAATCGCTGCCGGCGGTGACCCGGCCGCCGTGATTCTTGTAGTCCTCGAGGAACTCCATCCACCGGGCGTAGTTCTTCTTCCACGCGATCTCGTCGTGGGTGGTCCAGTAGAACCAGTAGGCGCCGTGAGCTGCGCGGTTGGGCTGGAAGAAGCGCCAGAGGGTAGGCCACGTGTAGTCGTCGTGCCACTCGGCGCGTCGGGCGCGCATCAGGTCACGTGACGCCTCGTAGATGGTGAGAGTGGGTGACAGCGTGAAGTCCAGCGCGATCAGCTCGTCGCGCACCGCATTCCAATGCTCGCTGCCCGGCTCTGCAGCCTGCAGCCACAGCCGCCCGGCCTGTCCGAAACGGTCCTGTTCGTCGTTGTAGTTGTAGCCAATCGGGTAGTCCTGGATCGTACGGTCCTCGAAGAGAGCTTCGGGCAGTCCGTACCAATGCTCCATGCTGGTCAGGCCCCAACGCGCGGAGGTCATCACGTTGACTCGCGCCACGTTGTTCTGGGCGTGATGCATGGTGGTTTTCAGGCCGAGCTTCTTAGCCTCGTCGAGCGCCGCCTCCATGACGTCTGGCGCGGCGCCCAGGAACTTGACGCCGATGGCTCCGCCTTCGGCGACCCTTCGCATCCAGCGCCTTGCCTCGTCGACGTTGAGGCGAAGGAACTCGACCAGCGGAAACATGGCGTAGGGGTAGATGCGCGGGGCGGTAATCTCGTTGTCGTCCGACTTGCGCATCTGATCGAGAGTCCACTCGAGTCCGTTGACCGAGCCGACGTCGCGCACGCTCGTGATTCCGTGCGACATCCACAGCTTGAACACGTACTCGGCGGGCGAGGGCACGCCGTAGACGGCCTGCTGACTGGTCGAGATGTGAGTGTGGGTGTCGATCAGGCCGGGAATGACGAACATCCCCTCAGCGTCGATCTCATGTGTGCCTCTTGCCGGCCGGCGCGCCTCGCTGATGGGCAGCTCCGGATATCCGACCGACACCACCTCGGCAATGCGGTCGTTCTCGACGACGATGTCGACCGGACCGATAGGCGGCGCGCCGGTGCCGTCGATGAGAGTGGCGCCGCGGATCACGAGTCGGTCGTAGGGGCCCTCACCACGAGTACGGGGTGGGGCCTTCTTGGGGATGGCGTCACCGAAGAGCACTGCCATCTCGTTGCCGGGCGTCGGCTCCTGCGCGGTCGCGTGGGTCGCGCCGACGAGAAGCAAGATTGGGAGGGCCAGCTTGCTGAGGCTGAGGGTTCGTCGAGTTGGGTCCGTCATGGGTCTCTTGCTCCTAGTCCTGTCGTGCAGCAGGGAAGACCGGGGCCAGCAGATAGGCGGCGCGTCCGCTACCGTCATCGCCGACGAACGCGAGGTCCCCGCCTCCGCCGGCAGCCGCCGGTCCATCCATGTAGAAGGCATCGTCGCCCAAGGGAATCAGATCAAAAGTGATGCCCTGACCACCTGTCGTCATCTCGAGCTGGAGCCGGCCGTCGGTGTCTTCCACGACAAAATCGATGCCCGTCATCGAATAGCGGCCGACGTAGCGCACCGTATTCTCGATGGGTGGTGGTGATTCGGGCTTGGCGAGCCTCGACGGCGCGGCGTCGAAGACAGCCGGGCCAAAGGTCTCGAAGATACCGGTCGAAAAGGCGTCTAGCGCGGCAGGAGTGTTGACTGTCAGCGCCAAGACGCCGCTGCGCTCGGGGAAGACGAAAAACCAGGACGTCCCGCTCATGTTGCCACCGGCGTGACCAAAGGCGGTCGTGCCACCCCAGTCCTGAACCAGGAAACCGACGCACCAGCTCTGAGCCATCGACGTCGGTACAGAGGCGATCGGAGTCATCATGACGTCGACGGAGTTCTGGTCCAGCACCTGCTCTCCGCTCTGCGAGCGTCCGCCCTCCAAGAAGAGCGCACCGAAGGTGGCGAGGTCGTGGGCGCTCATGGCCAGAGTCGAGCCAGCAGGGGCCTGGGCCTGGGTGATGTACCAGGGCCGGATGACTTGCGGCGTGGCGTCACCCAATGCGGGCGTGTGGCCGGCACTCACTCTGAAGAAGGGCAGCTCCTGAGCGCGTGACACGGCGTGCTGCATTCCGGTGGGACCGAAGATGCGCTCGCTCATCAACGTCGCCCAGGTCTTGCCGGTGACGACCTCGGCGACGTAGCCGGCGATCGACGTGCCGGCGTTCGAATAGCCGAACCCCTGACCCGGTTCGAATCCCTGCGGCAAGTCGCTGAGCGACTCGATGTAGCGCCGCAGCGCATCGTCGCCGCCGCCGTGCCGTTCGTAGGGCCCGTTGTCGAGGCCTGAGGTCATCGACAGCACCTGACGGAGGGTGATGGTCTTCTCGGCGTCTTTGTCGGCGAGCTCGAGGTCGGGAAGGTAGGTACGGATCGGAACGTCGAGGTCGACGGCATCTTCTTCTGCCAGGGTCATGATCAGTGCGGCGTTGAGCACCTTGGTCGATGACCCGATCTGCACGATCGTGTCGGCAGTCATCGGCGTGTCGAGCTCTGCGTTTGCGAGCCCAGATACGAAGTCGGCGCGCTCGTCACCCAGGATGACGGACACCTGCACGCCGACGGCACCACTCTCCTGGGCGAAGTGATCGACGTGCTCCTGTAGCTCGGTGAGTGTGGCGCTTCCGATGCGCACCTGTGCCGTTTGCGACTGGGCGACCAGTGAGTGGGAGGCGACGAGAGCGAGCAGCGCTGCGGCGCCCGAGAGGGAGCCCCGACGACGTTCCCGTGATGGTGGCGTGATCACTGGCCACCCGACTCCATGCCCATGGCTTCCATGAGCGCTTCCATGAGCGCGTTTGTCGACGGATCGTGGACCGCTCGCAAGCCGCGCATCAGATTCATCGTGATGACGGTTTGATGAGTCTCGTCGGGGAAGATGTGGCTCGTGAGCCGCAGAGACGGCAAGTCACCGCTGAGGAGGAGGCGGTGCAGTCGGCCGACGTTGGTGACCATCCGGAAGTTGCCGAGATCGGCCAGCTCCTCGTTGCCGCCGACTCCGACGAAAACTCGCGCGTCGAGATCCTCACGTTCAGCAACGATCTCCTCGGCACGCTTCATCATCCACTCGTCGCCGACCCAGAGTGAGGGTGATCCGATGATGTAGCGGGAGAAGGTCTCTGGTCTCTCGAGCAGGACGTACGTGCCGAAGAGGCCGCCGAGCGAGTCGCCGAAGTAGGTCCGGTCGTTGGTGACGGGGTACCTCTTTTCGATGAACGGGATCAGCTCTGCGTGGAGGAACTCGAGGAATTCCGGTGCGCCTCCACCGGTCGCCTTTGATGATGGCTCGAGCACTCCTTCGATCCAGTCCTTGTAGATGCCTTGAGACGCCAGCAGCGGATGGCTCACGGGTGTCAGGTCGCGAGTCCTGACCGTGAGCGTCTGCGTGATGCTGTCGACGGGGTAGCCGACTGCGACGATGACGACCGGCGGCATCTCGCCGGCAAAAGCGAGC
>JANQPS010001086.1 GCA_028285365.1 Thermoanaerobaculia bacterium
GACCAAAACTCGCGCCGCCTGCGAACACTTCGCGCTCAACGTCGACGCGCACGACCTCGGCCGCCACTGGAGTCCATGGCGCAAGACTGGCCACGAGGCCCCATGACGCGATCCGGAAGAGACGGGCGATTCGGGTGAGACCGACAGTTCGTGAGGCTCTGGGCACGGCTCGCGAAAGAGCAGCAGCGCTCGTGTTGTCTTTGCTGGCGTTCATCACACGTCACTCCCGGCCCGAAGCTCCCACTTGATTCGGGTATAGGCAATCCGGAAACCCTGCCGTTCGGCGTTGCGTTGCGACGCACTGCCGGGTCGGGCACACATCATGGCCACGTCGCACTCTGCGGCTCGGGCGAAGTCGAGCCGCGCATCGAGCAACGCATTCTGCGCGCCGCGACGTCTCATCTCGGGCCTCGTACTGGCCCCGGCGAGAAGAGCCACTCCGTCATTGACGCACAAGAGACCTGCAGCCGCCGGTTGACCGTCGCACTCGGCCAGAAAACAGGACGCGTCAGCGCGGCGCGCGTTGACCCTGCCGATCCCTTCCAGAAATCCAACGAGCTCGGGCGCCTCGAGCCGCCATCCTGCCGCTGCCGTTGCTGCCCAGATGTCCGCCTCATCGTGGTCGATTCGACGCGTTCGGAGTCTGGAAGTCGACGCACCGGACGGCGACGACGGCGGAGTGCCGGGCTGGAGCTCCCTGAACATGACCGACGTGAGCTCGATGGCTCGGTAGCCACGATCCTGCAGTTCTTCGAAGACACTCTCGCCCGCCAATGGACTGACCTCGTGACAGGTCGGGGAGCTGCGTTCTCTGAAGAACAGCTCCAGCCGGTCGAGGCTGTCCGAGACGACCCGCGACCCGAGCCCCAGCCCGAAGGTCTGGGTCAAGGGCGAGTCCGGTCCATCGAACATCGCGTAGGCCCCGTCGACCGATGTCCACTCGGCGATCGAACCTGGCTCGAGCTCGCGCCTGGCATCGACGAAAGCCGCACTACCCCGACCTTCGGCATGCTCGAGTCGGATCGACAGGTCTCTGTCGACGAACTGCGACGCGCCCCGGCTGGTCAACTCGCAAGCCTCCCTCCGCCGAATCCGACGGTCCCATACCGACGGACTCAGCGAGCGATCAGCCTACCTCAGCTCGAGCCCGGCTCCCCGCCAGCAGCCGCTCGAAAGAACTCCCACATCTGGGTCGCGAGGTCGAAGCCAGAGCGCGGGTCACTGGGAGACAGCTTCGCTGTGGTCCGCGGGCCCGGCCAGTCATGGCCCCAGTCGTCGACCGCTATGAGCTCGACTCGCCGTTCGGCATCCTCTGGGCAGAAGCGCCAGAGCCTTCCGTAGTCGACTTCGAGCGGTTCGGGGCCATCAGCACACCCGTTGGCCTCGGCCCAGTACGTGGCCGAGCCGATAGCCCCCAGGAGGTCGGCGCCCTGACGACGCCGCGGAGCGTCGCTTTCCGCCACAGGCTCGAACGGGAGCCTGGCATCGGACAGCCCGTGGGCGATGATCGCCGGCACCGCAACGTCTCGAAACGGCAAACTCCAGCGCACACGTTCGTCGTTGCGACTGCCGATCGACGAGGCCCAGATGCCGAGAGCCGTGACTCGTTCTGCACGCTCGGTCGCGTACCGGTAGGCCATCATTCCGCCGTTCGAGTAGCCGACGACGTACAGTCTCTGGGGGTCTACGGCCACACGCTGCCCGGCATCGTCGATCACTCGGTCGATGAAACCCACGTCGTCGAGACCAGACCGCATGGCTTTCGCGCAGCACCAGCCGCCGTTCCAGTGACGAAGCAGCGAGAAGATGCCGAGGCCATTCGGAGACGCCACGACAAATCCATGGTCTCGCGCAAGCTGGTGAAGGCCCGACTGCCGAGCAAAGATCCTGGCCGTCGCCAAACCACCATGGAGCGCCACCACGAGCGGCGCAGGGCGAGCAGGGTCGGCGGCAACCGATGGCGGAACGTAAAGAACGTAGCTGCGCTTGAACGCACCAGCCTTGACGTCCGGGAACACGATGCGCTCCCCGAGCCGGTGCAGCGACTCGCCAGCTTCGGCTAGACCCGGTGACGCCAACGCCACGAGGAGGGAAACGAAGACGGTCGCCGCTCTCGACGCTCGAGTGAGCATGACGAAGACGGAGCGACTCTTGCGCTCGATCTCCGAGACGATCAGCCGGGACGTCTGCTCAGACGGCACATTCGATGGAGGGCCGAGAACTCCGTCACCCTGGGAAAGCTGTTGTCTCTGGTCGCTCACGGTTCACCTCTCTGGTCTTCTGATCTGCCAGCGCCCGACGCCTGTTCTCGCGTTCTCTCCGTGCTGCTCAACCAAGACGTTCGATGCGCTCGCCTTCGTCAGATGCCTCGAGAGTCGCGAGAGCGCCATTCAATTTTGTCGAGCAGGATCGTCCAATCCGACAAAAATGTCGCCTCGAGTCCTATCCGCAGCGTAAGGAGACCCCCGCGCCATGTAGCCGACACTCAGCCACCCTCTCGATACGCCTCACCCGGCTGTGGGGTATCAGGACCCCAAGTCTCCGCGTTAGAGGGGTTTGCCGGAAGAGATCTCCTGACCGTCGGAGCTCGTGGACCGGTCCAGTGCGACGAAACTGACGCTCGGGCTGCCTCTCTGCGAGCCTGGCACAGGGGTTGCGATCTGCGGAGGCAAATCCAACCGTTGGACGTCGCGAAACCTCCGCGCTCCATCGACAGCCTCCGACTCAACCGGCTTTGGGAGGGCCACAGATGGCCCACCTACGGTCGGATCTCATCCCATAGGAGAAAGAAGTGTCCAAGACCAAGCTCGAATACATCTGGCTGGATGGCTACAGGCCAACCCAGAACCTGCGTGGCAAGACGCGCATCGAGACCAACTTCGGTGGCACGCTGGACGACTGCCCAATGTGGTCGTTCGACGGTAGCTCGACCGAACAGGCCGAGGGCAGTGCGTCTGACTGCCTGCTCAAGCCGGTTGCCATCTTCCCCGACCCCATTCGCAAGGATGCATTCCTGGTGATGACCGAGGTCCTCAACGCCGACGGCAGCCCTCACGACTCGAACGGACGAGCCACCATCGCGGACGACGACGACGACTTCTGGTTCGGGTTCGAGCAGGAGTACTTCTTCTGGGATCCCCATACCAATCGGCCCCCCGGCTTCCCCCACGGGGGCTACCCGGCCCCACAGGGACCGTACTACTGCTCCGTGGGCGCCAAGAACGCGTTTGGCCGCGAGATCGTCGAAGAGCATCTCGACACGTGCCTCGAGGCCGGGCTCAACATCGAAGGCATCAACGGCGAAGTTGCGGCGGGACAGTGGGAGTTTCAGGTCTTCGCCAAAGGCGCACGTCGAGCCGGCGACGAGACCTGGATCGCTCGCTACCTGCTCGAGCGCGCAGCAGAGTCGTACGGACTGGCGATCAACTGGCACCCCAAACCCATGGGACCGCTGGACTGGAACGGCTCAGGAATGCACATCAACTTCTCCAACACTGCGATGCGCGAGGCTGGAAACGAGGAGATCTTCACGAAGATCTGCGAAGAGTTCGGCAAGAACATCGAGCGCCACATCCGCGTCTACGGGGAAGACAACGAGAAGCGTCTCACCGGCGAGCACGAAACCCAGTCGATCGACAAGTTCAGCTACGGCATCTCCGATCGCGGTGCCTCGATTCGCATTCCGATCGGCACGATCGAAGACGGTTGGAAAGGTCGACTGGAGGATCGCCGTCCAGCCTCGAATGCCGACCCCTACAAGTCGGCCGCGGCCATCATTCAAACGACCCGCGAGGCCCTCTCCTAGAGCCCACTCGTTGCACCCGTTCGCAGCCAGCCGCTTCCCGTCCGCTGCGGACGTTCAGCGACTCCGGATCAATACGAGCTGCTCACGCTGGCAACGAGTCCAGCGTTCTTTCTCCCCCCGCGAGGCTCGAGCCATCGAGCCTCGCGTCTTCTTTTGTGCTCGGTCTCTAGAGATGTCTGTAGACGAGAGACGCGGCCATGCAAGGGACATCAAACCTAGCGTTGCAAGCGCACGGCACCGCTGTCCGGACGAGAGCGTGCTCAGACGTCTCGTCCGTTTGCATCCGAAGGTCGTCCGGGTGCTACCCGGCGACCATCCTGGCGTGCGGGGCGGCTTCTAGAGCGAGCAGCGAATGGCCTCGCTGGCTCGAGGCAGAGTTCCTTCGACGCTCTAGAAGCTCGTCGAGACAGGTCTGCTGCACATGTGAACTGAGAAACATGTGAACTGAGAACCTGTCTGCTACTGGACTTCGGGTGCCGTCAACGCTTCTGTCAGCGCCTACGCTAGGCGCTCGGTTCACTCAGCCAACCTGCTTCGCAGCTTGTGAGAGCGTCGCTGCATCGTCACGCAGCGATTTGAGGTCCGAATAGGTGAGCTCGGCGCCAGAGGGCAAATTCACGCTGACCTGGATCTTGATCGCATCACCGGCGAGTGCCGCAGAGCTTGCGCGACTCTTACGCGGACGACCACTACTCTTGGAGGTCTTACCGGCCTTGCGAGTCTTCCCGATGATCTTCTGCAGCGTCGGGAAGCTGATACCGGTCTGTTTGCCGAGCTCAGACTTCGTGTGGGACTTGGCGGCCTCGCGCAGAGCATTCTTGAGGTCGTCAGAGTAGCTCTGCCGCCCCTTGCGCTGGGAGCGCTCCTTCTTGGCGAGTTCGACTGCGGTCTTGAGTGCTGGATCCATGGGTTCTCCGTTTCGATTGACTACCGCCGACTCGGCGAACAGCGCCGAGATAGACGTCTCGTTACCCGGAAGCCCCCGCACCTCCGATTCACTTCTCTTGACTCGAGAGTGCCTCGCATCTGCCGACTTTCCCAGTCGGCCAGGTCGCAAGATCGACCACGACACTCAGATTTGGTGCTCGAAGCGGCTCCGTCAAGGTCGCGGAGATCGAGTCACCGGGCGCCTGTCCTAGGGAGCCAGCGCCGAAGACATTATCTGTACTCAGTAGTACTTTGGCTAGTGTAAATAGAACTAAGAATAGGTTTCAGCTGATTCGGCGAGTTGTGGCCGCTAACGAACTGGCCGAGCGACCAACAGCGCCATTGTTACAAAAATATGTCGGGCATTCAAACCCTTTGCCACAAGTCGAAAGCAGAAACCAGACGGAGCTCGGACACACGTTCCCTACAGGCACGTAGGTTCGAGCTCCCGGATCGATCCGTTTCAGGCCCCTGCCTTCAGGTCGAGGCTTCCACCTCGGCGCAGTCGTCACCGCAGTGCACGTCGTCGACCTCCTCACCTGCGAGCAGTGACGCGACCCAGTCGCGGAACGTCACGTCGCCGACCCTGTAGGTGTAGAACGCTTCACGCCCGAGGATCGTGTGGCTGTCACCCCCGACGGTGAACGCACGAAAGTTCTCGACCTCCGCACGAATGTCCGCGCGATTAGCGTCGAGAAGAGGTTGCAGATTGGAGGAATCCGCTCCGCTGATCGCCAAGAATCGTTTCTGTACGTCGTCCTCGGCAGAGTCGTACTGCGAAAACATGATGTCGGGATTGGCCTTGGCGGCCGCGATGTAGAGCTTCTCGTAGTTGAAGTCTTCGTCTGACATGCCGGCGAAGTCGGAGAGGTGTTGCGCCAACTCGGCGAGAGTCCCCCACTGAGTGTGAGGAAGGGACGTCTGTGCCATGCGACGGTAGCCGCCTGAGCCGTCTCCGAGTTGCGTGACCCGTGCACTCGGGTACTGCTTCTTGACGAGATGCGCGTAGAAAGGCGAAGGAATGGATCCAGCACTCGATCCCGTGACAAAAATCTCCTCGGGAGCGTCGAAGGCCGAGAACGTCCACTCGAGAGCAGCGTTGGCATTGACGATGCCCTTGTGCTCGACCGTTACGTTGCGGGCCTCGCTGTCATCGGTGGCCGGGACTTCATAGGAGGCCAAGGTGTTGCCGAGATGCACGTCGCCAGTGCAGTAAGGGACAAAAACGGCGCTGTAGTCCGCCAGCGGATTGTCTTCTCTCGTGTAGTCGAAGATACCGTTCATCGCTCCTTCTGGTCTCGGCTCGCCCGCAACGGCTTCGATCAGTTCGTTCGGCGCCGTCGTGGTGTACGTCGGGTTGTTCTCACGATCGCACGTGGCAGCCGTCCAACAGCCTCCGCCACCTTGAAAGTAGACCAGGAGCTTCTTCGGATCTCCGGCCCGAGCAAAAAAGCGAAACGCACTCCCATCAGAACAGGTCGTGCCTTCGCCTGGCTCGAACGTGTTCCAGCCAGGACTGAGCGATGCAAAAACCGACGCGGCATCACTCGAATCCTCAGCCGACTCCTGACTCTCTTCGGGCCCGCCCCCGGCGCAGCCGACGACGAGCATCAACACGGCAGACGTGGCAAGGAGCCAGCTCACCAGGGTTCTGGAACTTCGCTGGTGGTCGTGGGGACGGATAGACAGGCTTCTCATGCTGGGCTCCTTTTCCTCGGATCTACCGAAGTCCCTGCTCGGGTTCAGGGTGAGGCGCCGCAGTCTCGCTGACCAGCCGTCTCCTGGACTCGAACAGAGCTCTTGGCCGAGGGTGAGTTGGGTACGGTCCGATCACGTCTGGAGGTTGCGAGATCGGTCCCGGGGATAAGCTCTCTAGGTCGCGGGAGAGTATCAAGAGGAGCCCCGGGGATCTTCGGTAGCCCTGCCGGTTTGCCCAGCGGGCGTACGGGTGAGTACCTGCTTCGTGGGGCCGAGGAGCGAAGACTGGAACCGGGAACTCCATTTGCGGTCTCGTTCGAGGCACGCAACTCAGTCAACATGGAACCCGTACGATGGACACGACACAAACTTCGTGATCACCCACCCGGGGCGCTCAGTGCCCTCTCGTCGATCATCAAACCGCTTCCAGCCAGGAGGTCTCAATGAACAGGTTCCACCCCACGCGGGCCCATGTCACTGGATCAAGAACTGCTGTCGTCTTGCCGCTCGCTCTTCTTGCGCTTGCCTGTCTCGGAGGTCCCGCCGTCGCGGCTGACGGCGACTTCATGAGCCGCATCAAGTACGGCTACGCCGAGAACAACGGCGTCAAGATTCACCACGCAACCGCAGGCGAGGGTCCTCTCGTGGTCATGATCCACGGCTTCCCCGACTACTGGTACTC
>JANQPS010001090.1 GCA_028285365.1 Thermoanaerobaculia bacterium
CTTCCAGTGACGGACGTGACGTCTCCTACCCCGACTGCTCCCATTCCGCTGACGCCGATCGATACCGAGGTCGAGCTCGAGGTCAGCCATCGCACGACCTATCGCTATGAGCGACCGGTCGAGGTGTCGCGCCACCTGTTTCGTCTGCAGCCCGCCCTGGGGGCTCGTCAGCGCGTGCTGGACTTCGAGCTGAAGATTTCTCCAGAAGGCAAGCAGGGCCGCTACGAAGACGTGTTTGGCAACGCCGTCGTGCGCGTCGACATCGAGCAGCCGTTTCGGGAGCTCGACATCGTGATGCGTGCGCGCGTCCGGCGGCTGCCGGAGCACCGCGGTCCGGTGGGAACCACGAGGCGTCGCGCGACTCTACCGATCCCCTGGATGCCTTGGGATCGACAGATGATGTCGCCGTATCTGCTCCCGACCGAGCTCCCGGAGACACAGCTGCGCGAGCTGTTCGACTACGCGATGAGCTTCGTCGAGCGCCAGGATGACGATCTGCTGGCCACTCTCGATGATCTCAATGCGACGATTTATAGAGAGTTTGCGTACACCTCTGGCTTCACCACGCTGGAGACGACCCCGTTCGAGGTGTACACGCAGCGCAAGGGTGTCTGTCAGGACTTCGCCAATCTGCTGATTTGCCTGGCCCGACTCCTGGGGATTCCCGCGCGCTACCGGACGGGCTACATCTACACCGGCGCCAACTACGAGAACAAGATCCAGTCCGAGGCCTCCCATGCGTGGGCCGAGCTGTTCCTGCCGGGTCTGGGTTGGCAGGGTTTCGATCCCACGAACGGCTGCCGAGCGGAGGGTGATCACATCCTGGTGGCGTGCGGACGCAACTACCGCGACGCCACGCCGACGTCGGGAACGATCTATCGTGGCGGCGGTCGCGAGACCTTGACCATCGACGTCAAGGTGAAGCGCATCGAGGAGGCGGAGTCCTAGGAGACGGATACCTGGGAGACGGTTGTCCAGGACGTTGGGTGCTCTAGCCGGTCGCTCCGGTTCGAGATCGGCGTCACACGCTGTCTAGAAGCGCCTCATGTCCAGAGTGTGGGGAAACTCCGGATCCGGCAGCGCCGTGCGGTAGGCCATCTCGCCGGGTGTGTGTCCAAACGCCTGGAAGCGACCCCGCCGACGGCTCTCGGCCTCGAGGGCGTTGACCGGCGGCTCGTCGTAGTTGCGGCCTCCGGGGTGTCCGACCCAGAAGGTGCACCCTGCCGTGGCTCGAGAGTGACTCTTGTCCACCAGATCGAAGACCAGCGGTGCGTGGACTCCGATGGTCGGATGGAGAGCCTCGGGGGGCTGCCAGGCGCGGAACCGCACTCCGGCCACGCGCTCGCCATGATGGCGGGTCGGCTGAAGGGGCAGTTCGAGCCGGTTGCAGCACACCGTGTATCGCTCAGGGTCCAGGCCTCTGACGTGAACTTGGAGTCGTTCCAGAGACGAATCGACGTAGCGGACGGTTCCGCCGCCGCCCGGTTCTTCGCCGAGCACGTGCCAAGGCTCCAGAGCGGTGCGGATCTCGACGGTAGTTCCCTGCCACTCGAACGCGCCGATCAGCGGGAAGCGAAACTCGAACTGGGGACGGAACATCTCCCAATCGAGCTCGAGTGTCGGAGAGATCTCCGCGATCACCTCATGGAAGTCTTGCTCGATGAAGTAGGGCAGCATGAAACGGTCGCTCAAGCGCGTGCCCCAGCGCTCCAGTGCGTGAGAGTAGGGTCGCTCCCAGAAGTGCGCGATGAGTCCTCGCACGAGCAGGTGCTGGACGAGGTTCATGGCCGGGTGCGGAGCCATCTCGAACGAGCGCAGCTCGACGAGTCCGAGTCGACCGCTTGCCGAGTCCGGTGAGTAGAGCTTGTCGATGCAGATCTCTGTACGGTGGGTATTGCCGCTGGAGTCGATCAGGAGATTGCGAAAAAGGCGGTCGACCAGCCACGGTGGGGTTGGCCCCCCCGAGGAGAGCTGGGCAAACGCCACCTCGAGCTCATAGAGCGAGTCGTGTCGCGCTTCGTCGATGCGTGGCGCCTGGCTCGTCGGCCCGATGAAGAGGCCCGAGAAGAGATAACTCAGCGATGGGTGGTTCACCCAGAAGCCGATGAGACTGGCGAGGACGTCGGGCCTCTGGAGAAAAGGACTCCTGGCGGGCTCCGAAGCCCCGATCACGATGTGGTTGCCGCCACCTGTGCCCACCTCGCGGCCGTCGACGAGGTGTTTCATGGCCTGGAGACGGCACTGGCGCGCGTCTTCGAAAAGACCCTCGACGATGTCCAGAGTCTCGTCGAAGCTGGAGGCTGGATGAATGTTGACCTCGAGCACACCGGGGTCGGGGGTGACCTTGATCTCGTTGATCCGAGAGTCGTGCGGTGGCGGATACCCCGTGATGACGACCCGTTGGCCTTGCCTCGTCGCGGTGTCTTCGATGGTTGCGACCAGCTGAAGGTAGCTCTCGAGATCCGGCACCGGAGGGAGAAAGACCTCGATGCGGCCGTCGCGCACCTCCACGCAGAGAGCCGTGCGCACGACGGTGCCGCCGGGCGGGCTTTCGCCCAGGCGTTGTCCGTTGGGCCGCTCCGGTTTCGGTCGCTCTGGTCTGGGCTGAGACTGGTCGCGCGCTAGGCGTCGCCGGGGTGGGAGTGCAGGGCGTGGTGCCAGCGGGTCGGGTGGCAACAGGCTGAGTGGGCTCCAGCTGGCCTGCCCTGGGAGCGAGTCGAGGGGCAGCCGCAGGCCCACCGGTGAGTCACCAGGGGCGAGAACGATGTGGCGGCTGCGCAACATCCAGAGGCCGGATCGCCAGACGAGCTTCTCACCCTGTCGCTGGCACTCGATCGGCAGGACCCAGCCCACGGGCTCCCTCAGACCCCGCCCGAACACGCGAGCCAGGCGTTCGCGCTCTTCCGGGTCCTCGAGCTTCGGGTCCGTCGGGTCGACGTCGCCAGGGAGGCGCTGTTCTTTCCACAGGAAGTACAGCGGGTCTTCGTATGCCGGCTGTACGTGATCCGTCTCGACGTCGAGGCTCTCGGCGACGGCGGCGGCGAACTCCTGAGCCGACTCGGGCTCAGTGGGCTCTTGTCGGGGTAGGGCCAGAGCCTCGTCATTGGTCCAGATCGGTTCGCCGTCTCGCCTGAAGAAGCAGGAGAGCGCCCAGCGTGGGAGGGACTCTCCGGGATACCACTTGCCCTGGCCGTAGTGCAGGAGGGCGCCGGGAGCGAATCGATCGCGCAGTCGCCTGATCAGGGCTTCACCCGTGCGGCGCTTGTGAGGCCCCGCGGCGGCGGTTGTCCACTCGTCGGAGACGAAGTCCTCGGACGACACAAAGGTCGGCTCGCCACCGACCGTGAGGTCGACCTCGGCTCGCTCCAGGAGCTCGTCGACCCTGCGACCAGCCATCAGCACACGCCGCCAGGTAGCGTCTTCGAAGGGCTTCGTTGACCGCGGTGCCTCGTCGAGTCGCTTCACGGTCATGGTGACGTCGAAGCTCGTCTCGCAGTCCTCCAGGGCACCGGATATGGGCGCCGCCGACTCGGGATCGGCTGCGCATGCAAGAGGAATGTGGCCTTCACCTGCTAGCAGCCCGCTCGTAGCGTCCAGCCCGACCCAGCCGGCGCCTGGCAGGTAGGCCTCGGCCCATGCGTGGAGGTCGACCACGTCTTCGGCGACCCCGGCCGGCCCTTCGAGTGGCTTCTGGTCGGGTTTGAGCTGGATGGAGTACCCCGAGACGAAGCGTGCGGCGATGCCGAGGCGTCTCAAGAGGTGGACCAGCAGCCACGCGAAGTCGCGGCACGAGCCGCGTCCGAGCTCGAGCGTTCTTTCAGGGCCCTGGACCCCGGCCTCCATGCGGATGAGATAGTCGAGCTCCTCGTTGACCAGCTGGTTGACGGCGACCAGGAGATCTATGGTCTTTTGATTCGAGCGCCCGATGCGCTCGAAGAGCGCCGCAAACAGAGGTCCGGTGGAGGTGGGCTCGAGGAACGGCTCGAGCTGTCGCCGTTCTGCATCAACGTAGGAAAAGGGATAGCGCTCGGCGCTTTCGTCGAGAAAGAAGTCGAACGGATTGAGAGTCTCGAGCTCAGCGACGAGATCGACCTCATGCTCGAAGACCTGAGTCTTCTCCGGCACGACGACGCGGGCCAGGAAATTGCCGTAGGGATCCTGCTGCCAGTTGATGAAGTGCTCGTCGGGCCGGATCTTGAGCGAATACGTCGCCGGCGGCGTTCGACAGTGAGGTGCCGGACGGAGTCGAATGACCTGAGGGCCGAGGCTTATCGGTCGGTCGTACGTGTAGCGAGTCAGATGGTGGAGTGCGACGCGGAGGGCCATGAGCTCTTACCTCGGGGGCAGGGCAACGCTTCGGATTGCTTCGCAGTTGCCTCGAGCGACTGCGCACGTTGGGACGTGGGTCCCTGATGAGGGAGATGGTAGCGGGAGATGCTCGTGACCGGGAGTCGTCGAGAGTCATCGAGCGCCGCGCCAACGCTTCGCCAGCCCCCCGAGTCGAACTGGCGCTAGACCTCGGGGAGTGAGACAGCGACGAGGAGGATGGTACCGATCATCGCGAGCCCGAGCGTGAAGAGATGCGCGATGTTCAGGGTCGCCATCTTGACGAGAGTCTTGAATCGTCCGTTTCCGTAGGTTCGGCGCAGCGAGAGGAATTGCGACACCAGGATTGCAAGGACACACAGGAGCGAGGACGCCTGGGAGCTGGTCAGCACGTCGAGTGCCGTGCCCACCATCAGCAGGATGAAGGCCATGGTGTGAAGGTGGAGCGACTGGACGAAGTGCGACACGAAAAGCTTTTGCTTCTTGCGAAACAGCAGTCGCATGTAGAAGGCGTAGACCGGCACCATCAGGAAGAGCATGTACGGCAGTCGCTGGTTGAGCAGCTGGTCGGCGAGTCTCGGCTCCAGGATGATCGGGCGAACGAGGTTCTTTGCGAGGTACTGAATCACCGCAGGTGTGTCCGCAGCGCCGCGCATGATCTCGTCGGCCATCTCCGTGCGGGCCTCGAAGTCCATCTCGGCCGGCGCAGCTCCGTTGATCCGAATCATGCCCACCCGCGAGGTCCCTTCCTGGGCCTCCCGCATCCGCGTCAACGGCATGAGGATCAGGAAGCCCAGAAAGCTGACGAACAGATAGAGCCGCAGCGGCGGCACGTAGCGCGTCCGCCGACCAGCCCAGTAGTCGAGCGTCAGGGCTCCTGGTTTGGTCAGCAGCTGGCGGATCGTTCGCCAAACCCGCGAGTCCCAGGAGAAGACGTCAGCGAGAGCATCAGTGAAGAGCTGCTTGACGGTGGGGTCCTGTGACGTGACCTTCTGGCCGCACTGAGAACAGAAGGGTCCTTTGAGCCTGGCGCCGCAGTCGAGGCAGAACTCCGGGAGGGGATCCGGAGTTCGTCCGCCGGATCCCGGCTCCAGGGAACGCAGAACGAGATGCTCGCCAGGTTCGGTCATCAGAGACTCCTACGCGAGCGAGCGACGGTGATTCCGAGACGCCTTCGTCGAGTCCGGACGAGATCGGATCGGTCGGAGCATCGGCGTCTCAGATGCCTCGTGAGGTCAGCACGATACGGACGGTGCGCAGCAGGATGGCGACGTCGAGCCACAGGCTCCAGTTGGCGAGGTAGGCCAGGTCGTAGCGGAGTTTGTTCTCTGCGTTGGTGTGGTAGTCGCCATTGACCTGGGCGAGGCCAGTGAGTCCCGGACTGATCGTGAAGCGCGTTGCGTAGCCGGGAACTTCGTCGAGGAACCGGCTCACGAAACCCGGCCGCTCAGGTCGTGGTCCAACGAGACTCATGCTGCCGCGCATCACGTTCCATAGCTGAGGAAGCTCGTCGAGCCGCAGCGAGCGCAGGAACTTCCCGACTTTCGTGATGCGAGGATCGTTGCGACTGGCGAGCTGCTCTTTGTCGCCTTCGGCATCCACGCTCATCGTGCGCAGCTTCCAGAGCGTGAACTCGCGGCCACCCAGTCCTACACGCCGTTGGCGGTAGATGACCGGGCCGGGCGAGGTCGTAGCGATCATCACCATGGAGATCAGCAGGAGAGGAGATGTGAGCACGAGGAGGATCGGAGTCACGAGTAGGTCGAAACCGCGTTTGAGGATCCGTGAGCGTCGCAGCGACCCGGAGGTGACCTCGATCAGCGGGATGTCGTTGACCGATCGATACTTCATCCGCCCGAGAAGGCTCTCGAAGGGGTCGGGAAGCAGCAGCACGTTGACTGCCTTTCCCTGCCCGCGACTCACCTCGTCCAAGAGCCGAGTCTGCCACCCGGGGCTGCGGGCGGTGACCACGATCTCGTCGATCACCCCGTCTCGGACCATGCGATGGAGGTCTTCGATGTTGCCGATCAGCTGGAGCGCCTGGCTGTCCTCCTGGCCCTCCGTGCAGTCCCTGTCTGACTCGTCGATCGACGAATCGGCAGGCTCTACGAAGCCAACGACCTGTACTGAGCGGGGGTGTCTGCCCATCTCTATCGCGAGTCGTTGCGCCGGCTCGCGACGGCCGACGATGGCGACCCGGCGTCGCTGAGGTGCCAGGAATCGATCGAGGATCGCCCGCGAAACGAGCAGAAAGAAGCCGTTGGCGAGTACGAAGAGGATGAGGATCGTTCGAGGAAACGGTTGGTTGGCGAGGAAGTAGTAGCTGATCAACAAGAGGCCCTGGAGCCCGATGGCTGCGAGCAGTCGTCGCGCTCCCTCGGAGTGGGGTCTCGGATGGCTGAGCTCGTAGAACCCGAAGAAGTAGAGCACTGCGTTCTGGGTCACGGCGACGAGGATCGCGGCGACCAGATAGAAGGCGAGCTTCGACTGCGGAAGCAGGCCGGTCGTAAAAGGCAGCGGGAAGCTGGTGCGCACGAAGAACGTGAGCGCCATTGCGGCTTGGCCGACCAGCAGATCGGAGACCGCTCGCGAGACCCGCCAGGACGGCATGGAGACTCGGGTCATGTGGTCGTAGAGAGTCGAGTCATCGTGCTCATCGTCGGGCCGGGAGCTTGCGTGACACCGCCCTGAACCAACCCCTCACCTGCTGGTTTCCGGGGCGATTGGGTGTGGGCGTCTTGCAAGGCTTTGTCGGTAAGATAGCGTAGGCGACGCGGAGAGGGTTGCTCCGGCGCAGCTCGGCTCGAGCGTCGTCTCGTGGCCGCGGGGAAACGCGCGGGAGAGTGAGAGCGGCGGGACCTTGGTTTCGCCTCTGCGTCAGGATTCCAGGTGGGCGACTTGTCCGTCAGGAGCGAGGTTTCAGGAACACTCAGGCCGACAGAATCGCGAATCGTCGTCGAGGTACAGGAGTCTTTCGATCCTCTGCGAGACGAGTCGCGCGTACCCCCACCGCCGACGGATGGCCGGCGTCTTCGAGCGCTCCTCGTCGAGGATCGACCGCGAGGTGCCCGACTGGAGCCGTCCTAGAGCCGTCTGTGCGAGTTCACGGCATCGCAAGCACGTCTCGTCACACGACTGGCGTATCGAATGACCGTCGCCGCCCCCTAGCCATCGAGTGCACAGCATCTGAGGTCCAAGCATCATGAGAGTCGTCGAACACCTCGATCGGGCAAAGCGGCCCTTGATCAGTTTCGAGATCATTCCACCGCTGCGAGGAGGCACGCTGCAACGTCTCATGGACCTGATCGATGTCCTGCAGCCGTTCGAGCCGCCGTTCATCGACATCACGTCGCATGCCGCCGAGGCGATCTTCGAAGAGGACGTGGAGGGGCGAATCGTCAGGAGAGTCAAGCGCAAGCGACCAGGAACTCTCGGGGTCTGCGCTCTGATTCAGAACAAGTTCAACATCGATGCCGTGCCCCACCTGCTGTGTCATGGGTTCTCGAGAGAGGAGACCGAGGATCTCCTCATCGAGCTCAAGTATCTGGGCATCGACAATGTTCTTGCCGTACGAGGGGACTCGTCCAGCTACGTCAAGCCGCTCACGAATGGGCGCAGTGCCAACCAGTATGCGGTCGATCTCGTCCGTCAGATCTCCTCGATGAACGACGGTCGCTACCTCGAGGAGGGCCTGCTCGACGCTGAGCCGACGGACTTCTGCATTGGCGTAGGCGGCTATCCCGAGAAGCACTTCGAGTCGCCGAACCTCGAGTCCGACATTCGCCGTGCAAAAGAGAAGGTGGATGCGGGTGCGGAATACATCGTCACTCAGATGTTCTTCGACAACAGTGTCTTCTTCCGCTACGTCGACGCGTGCCGCGCTGCGGGAATCACCGTTCCGATCATTCCTGGTCTCAAGATCCTGACGAGCAAACAGCACCTCAGCAGTCTTCCGAGGACGTTTCACGTGAACATCCCAGCCGAGCTGGCAGACGAGGTGGGCGAGGCCGATCCGAAACATGCCAAGGAGATTGGCGTGCGATGGGCGCTGGCGCAGACGCGGGAGCTGCTCGAACGGGACGTGCAGACAGTTCACTTCTACATCATGCAGAGCTCGGTGGCGATCAAGAAGCTGATGACCCACTTGGATATCTGAGGAGGGGTGCCCAATGAGCCACTTCTGCTGTTCTGAGACAGGACGGAGCGCGAGCGCCACGGGAAGCCGGGATGGCGCTCGGTCCAGCTCGTCCGGTCCTACCAATCTGCCTCCCCGCCCAGAGGATGTGAGTGCGCGCACCGAGGCGTTGTACGCGGCGCTCGACGAGCGCATCCTGGTACTCGACGGTGCAACCGGTACTGCGATGCAGGACGCGAACCTGACGCCAGACGACTTCGGTGGCGAGGAGCTCGACGGCTGCAACGAGAATCTGTGTCTGACGAGGCCGGACGTCGTCGACTCTGTTCATGAGGTGTACCTGAAGGCCGGCGCCGACATCGTCATGACCAACACGTTCGGTGGAACGCCTCTGGTGCTCGCCGAGTACGGCCTCGAGGACAAGACCTACGAAATCAACGTCAGGGCGTCAGAGATTGCTCGCGAAGCGTGTCGTCGTTGGGATGAGCCGGGTCGGCTTCGCTTCGTGTGTGGCTCGATGGGACCGACGACCAAGGCCATTTCGGTCACCGGTGGTGTGACCTTCGATGAGCTGATCGTTCATTTCGAAGAGCAGGCGGTGGGGCTCGTAGCGGGCGGGTCGGACTATCTCATTCTGGAGACGGCTCAGGATACGCGCAACGTCAAAGCAGGCCTGATCGGGATTCGCCGGGCATTTTGTCGGCTCGGTTGGGAGATCCCGGTTGCGGTCTCGGTCACCATCGAGACCATGGGCACCATGCTCGGTGGGCAGGATGCCGAGGCGCTTGCGGTGTCGATGCTGCACGAAGACCTGCTCTACGTCGGTCTCAACTGCGCCACGGGCCCCGAGCTGATGACGGATCATCTGCGGACGATCGCCGAGCTGAGCCGCACCCGGGTCGCGGTGGTTCCCAACGCTGGCCTCCCGGATGAGGACGGCCTCTACCACGAAGGTCCCACTCAGTTTGTCGACGTTCTCACGCGCTTCCTAGACGCGGGCTGGCTCAACGTCGTTGGTGGCTGTTGTGGCACGACGGCAGCGCATGTCAAGGCGCTGAGCGAACTCGTCGAGGGGCGTTCGCCGCGGGTGTGGAGCGACCATCACCGAGCGCTGGTCTCCGGGCTCGAGGCCGTCGAGCTCACCGAAGACAACCGTCCTTTGTTGGTCGGGGAGCGCACCAACGTCTTGGGGAGTCGCAAGTTCAAGCGACTGATTGCCGGTGGTGACTACGAGGCCGGCGCAGAGGTCGGCCGAGCGCAAGTCAAAGGCGGAGCCCAGGTCGTCGACGTGTGCCTGCAGGATCCGGATCGCGACGAGACTGCCGACATGGAGCAGTTCCTCGATCAGATGATCAGGAGGGTCAAGGTCCCTCTGATGATCGACTCGACCGACGATGAGGTCATGGCGACCGCGTTGGCCTACTGCCAGGGAAAGTCGATCCTCAACTCGATCAACCTGGAGGATGGTCTAGAGCGTTTCGAGAAGGTGGTACCACTCGCGCGCGAGTACGGGTGTGCGGTCGTGGTGGGGCTGATCGATGAGCAGGGCATGGCGGTCTCGATGGAGCGCAAACAAGAGGTAGCTCGGCGATCGTTCCGGATACTCACCGAAGATTTCGGGCTCGCGCCGGAGGACATCTGGTGGGATGCCCTGGTGTTTCCCTGCGGTACCGGTGACGAGGACTACCTCGGTTCGGCGGCTCTGACCATCGACGGCGTTCGCTGGCTCAAGGAGGAGTTTCCTGACACCAAGACCATTCTGGGCGTGTCCAACGTTTCGTTCGGATTGCCGCCTTCGGGCCGCGAAGTCCTCAACTCTGCCTTCCTGTATCGGGCCACTCAGGCCGGGCTCGATGCGGCGATCGTGAACACCGAAAAGCTCGCACGCTACGCCGACATTCCCGAGGACGAGCGCCGCCTGGCGGACCAGCTGATCTATCTGAAGGTCGGTGACGTCGATGCTGGACAACGGGCTGTCGAAGACTTCACGGTTCACTTCAGAGGACGCAAGGGTCTCGATACGGGGCCGAGCCGAGCGGAGCTGCCGCTCGAGGAGCGCATTTCGCGGTCGGTCATCGAGGGCTCGAAAGAAGGACTGCAGGAAGATCTCGATCTGGCGCTGGCGGACGGGCGTTGGCCGGAACCGCTCGACATCATCAACGGTCCTTTGATGGCTGGCATGAGCGAGGTTGGCCGTCTCTTCAATGCCAACGAGCTCATCGTGGCCGAGGTCCTGCAGTCGGCCGAGGTGATGAAGGCTGCGGTCAACCACCTCGAGCCCCACATGGAGAAGCTCGAGACGGCGCAGAAGGGTCTTGTGCTGCTGGCCACCGTCAAGGGAGACGTCCACGACATTGGCAAGAACCTGGTCGACATCATCCTGAGCAACAACGGCTACAAGGTCGTCAATCTCGGGATCAAAGTGCCGAGTGAGCAGCTGATTCAGGCCAGTCGGGAGCACCAGCCCGACGTGATTGGGTTGTCGGGGCTGCTGGTCAAGAGCGCTCAGATGATGGTCTCTACGGCGAGCGACATGAGGGCGGCCGGGATCGATGCAGACCTGCTGGTTGGTGGAGCGGCACTGACGAGGCGCTTTACGCATCTGAGGATTGCTCCTGAGTACGGTGGACTGTGCACCTATGCCAAGGACGCCATGCATGGCCTCGACCTGATCGAGCAGCTTCGTGACGGAAAGCGTCGCGACGGGCTGCTCACGGAAGTCGACGCCATGATCGAGGCGGACAGGTCGAAGGCGAGCCCGCGCCAGAAGGCGACGGTCGAGGTCTCCTCGGAGCGGAGTGCGAGTGTCAGCCGCGACGTCGATGTGCCGCGTCCCGATCACCTGGAGCGGGTGGCGGGTGAACTCGACCTCGACGAAGTCTGGAGTCTGCTCAACTTGCAGATGCTCTACGGCAAGCATCTCGGCCTTCGTGGATCGGTCGACAAGCTGCGCGCCGAGGGAGACGAGAAGCTCGTCAAGGTCGAGGCGGCCGTCGACGAGGTGAAGGCCCTGTGTCGAGATGGACTGATGAAGGTGCGCGGCGTTCGTCGCTTCTTCCGCGCCACTGGTGCTGGCAACGTCCTCAGTTTGGCGAGCGAGAACGGAGCCGGTCCGATCCGCTGGGAGCTGCCGAGGCAGTCTGCGCAGGACGGACTGTGTCTCACCGACTACGTGCTCGACCAAGATCACGTCGCGCTGTTCGTCGTCACGGCGGGCGACGGGGTTCGAGAGCAGGCAGAAAGCTGGAAACAGTCGGGTGACTACCTCAAGAGCCACGTCCTCGCGGCGCTCGCGCTCGAGACTGCCGAGGCTGCCGCGGAGCTGATGCATCGCGATCTGCGGGGAGCCTGGGGATTTGCTGATCCGCCTGAGCTCGGCGTCAAAGATCTGCTCGGTGCGAGGTATCGCGGCAAGCGCTATAGCTTCGGCTACCCTGCCTGCCCGGATCTCGCCGGTCAGCGGGCCTTGTTTGCGGCGCTCGACCCGTCAGACATCGGCGTACACCTGACCGAAGGCGACATGATGGAGCCCGAAGCCTCCGTTTCCGCTCTCGTCTTCCACCACCCCGGCGCTCGCTACTTCGGCGTCTAGACCGCACGGCCATGAGGTGTCAGGTCACCCACGTGTCGCCTCAGCCAAGATCCCAGGTCACGAGCGGCAAGGTGCCAGGCAACCCGCGGCGAGAGCTAGTGGCGGTCATGACTTCCGCTGATCAAGGGTAGTTGATCAGAAGTGAAGTGGTTGCCGGCCTGGCTTCGTCTCTATTGGGTGATGGCAAGACAACCCCTGGGACCCGTCGCCGGCCGGCTCGTCGAGGTCACTACCCGAACAGTACAAAGTCGGTTTCTTCTTCGGCCCTCTCGAGAGGTCAACAAGACCTTCAAAGGCGTCGTCGCGCGAGCACAGAGCAGTACGGGAATGCGCATCGTTGCCTATACAGCGATGTCCAATCACGTCCACATGCTGATCGTTCCTGAGTCCGGCCTCCAGATGTCGGAATTCATGAGGATGATCAACGGCAACCTTGCTAGAATGATCGGTGATCTTGTGGGCTGGGACGGGCCTCTGTGGTCTCGACGCTACAAGCCGGTGGTCATCTCTGATGAGGAGCAGGCTCAGATCGCGAAGCTCCGCTACATCCTCAAGCAGGGGACCAAAGAGAACTTGGTCGCGAGGCCCGAGGACTGGCCTGGAGCGCATACGGTTTCTGAACTCTGTAGAGGCTACTCAGACGTAACAGGTGGGGAGTGGCACGACAAGGACGGGGAGAACGAAGCTCGACGTCGAGGCAAGACAGTTCGACACGACGACTTTGTCCATAGCAACTTGGTCATCGAGCTCTCTCCACTGCCTTGTTGGCGAGATGAGGAGCGGATGCTTGTTGCGCAGTGGGTCCGAAATCTGGTGACCGAGATCGAGAGGTCGACCAGGCAGCGCCACGCGAACGACGGAACGCGGCCTTTGGGTGTGAAGGCCGTCCTGAGGATGGACCCCTTGGACAGCCCTGAGGAGAGCAAGCGGAGCTACGTTTCGAGGTTCGCGGCTTCGAGTCGTGAGGCTCTAGCGGCGCTCTGGGAGGAGTTTCGCATGTTCCTCGCCGCGTATCGGACTGCCACTGCGGACCTCAAGGCCGGGCGTGAAGCCAGCTTTCCGCCCGGATGCTTCCCGCCTGCCCGACCATACGTGCCCGACTTGGCGCCGTCTTAGGGACTCCCCAGCAGGCCATGGGACTCGCTCCTGTGGCCGGCTTCGGCGACGAGACACCGCCACTCGACCCTTTCGTTTCAACTTGGTCGTCGGTGAGCTAGAAGGCGACTCAGGTGATCTCGGCGAGCTCTGCTTCGAGTTGTTCCCAGGTCGACATGAGCTCTTCGACTCGGCTCGAGAGTTCCTTCTGTTCTCGCTCGAGCTTGCTCACTTCCTTGGGTGGCGTCTTCTCGAAGTAGGTCGGGTCGCAGAAGGTCTCGTTGATTTCGTTGATGCGTGCCTCGGCCTGGTCTAGCTGACCCGTTACGCGCTCGAGTTCCTTCTTGAGCTGGTTCGCTCGGCTCTTGTTCTTTTGACCGGCTTGTGGCTGCTTACGTTCTTGTCGGGCTTGGCGCTTCTCAGCACGAGCTTTGCGAAGTACCGCCTCAGAGTCGAGATGATCGTCGCCGCACTTCTCGAGGTACTCGTCGTACGTACCGATGAAGTCGGTGATTCCCTGTGGTGAGATCTCGACGACGCGAGTCGCGAGCTTTCCCACGAACCAACGATCGTGCGAGACGAAGAGCAATGTCCCCTCGTAGCGCTCGAGGCCGTTGACGAGTGCTTCGATGGCCTCCAGATCTAGGTGGTTTGTAGGTTCGTCGAGGACAAGCACGTTGGGTTGTTCGACGACGTGCCGACTGAAGATGAGGCGTGCAGCTTCGCCTCCTGACAGTGATCCGACCTTCTTGTTGACCTCGTCTCCCGAGAACAGAACAGCGCCGAGCTGGCCGCGAACGAAACCGATGGGCTCGGCCGGGCAGACGTCCCAGAGCCAGCCTTCGACGGTTTGCTTGGGAGTGCCCAACTGCTCCTTGTGGTCTTGAGCAAAGTAGCCAACGTGTGCTTCGTAGCCCCACTCGACCTCACCCTCGTCGGCCTGAATTGCGTCAACGAGGATCTTGAGAAGCGTGGACTTGCCGATCCCGTTGGGACCTATGATGGCCACCCGCTCGCCCCGCCTGACATCGAGTCCGACGTCGCTCAGAACCTCTAGGTCGCCGAAACTTTTTGAGATGGCCTTGGCAGTGAGTACTTGCTTCCCGCTTGGGCGCTGCTGCTTGAAGCTGAAGTTCGGATAGCGCCGGGAACTCTGCGGTAGCTTCTCGATATTGATCTTGTCGATCAGTTTGATCTTGCTTTGGGCTTGGCGCGCCTTGGTTGCCTTGGCGCGGAAACGGTCGACAAAAGCCTGGTGCTCGGCGATCTTTTGTTCTTGACGCTCGATTTCGGCCTCGCGTCGATCGCGCTCCTCATGCTTCGATTTCACGAAGGCGCTGTAGTTGCCCTTGTAGAGGATGATCGTCTCGTAGTCGACGTCGAGGATCTGGCTGCAGACATTGTCGAGAAATCGATGATCGTGCGACACCACGATCGTGCAACCCGCGTAGGTCTCGAGGAACTTCTCGAGCCAACGGATCGACAGAATGTCGAGATGGTTGGTCGGCTCGTCCAGCATCAAGACGTCGGGACTTGCAGCGAGAACCTTGGCCAGCAGCGCACGCAGCTTGAAACCGCCCGAGAGGGCGCTCAGTGGTTCGTGGTGCCGCTCGCTGGGAATACCAAGGCCTTCGAGGATCTCCCCTGCACGGGCTTCGAGGGCATAGCCATCGTGGCGTACGACGACGTCTTCTAGTTCCGCGTAGCGTTCAGCGTCGAAGTCCTTGTCGGCGTTCTTAAGCAGCTGCTCCTTCTCGACCATCGCGTCCCACAGCTCCTGGTTGCCCATCATCACGACATCGAGAATGCGGTTGTTCTCGTAGCGGAAGTGGTCTTGTTCCAGAACGCCCAGTGTGCAGCGCTTGGGAATCGAGTACGTACCTTCGCTGGGAGGCTCAGAGCCGTCCAGAACCCGCAGCAGGGTGGACTTCCCTGAACCGTTGGCACCGACGACACCGTAGCGTTCGCCAGCGTTGAGCTGGAACGAGGCGCCGTCAAAGAGGGTCTGCTCGCCGTAGAACTTGCCGAGATTGGAAACTGAGATCATCGGAAATGAGTAGTTGTGTAACGACGGGTTTCGGGGCACGGATTCGAGGAGCGTCCAGAATCCCGACCGCGACTCCACTCGTGGGTGACCTGACACCTTTATCGGGTCTGTGGGTGACCTGGCACGTTGTGCGCGAGGGATGCTAGTCGAAATCTGAGGCGTGGGTCTGGCTCTTGCAGACGAACTCCCTCAGAATCAACACCTTAGCTGTTTGGAGTGACTCCTCAGAGCGTATGACCACTTGGATCTCGAGAGATTGACGCGACGACGACGAGCTAAGCGTACGCCCTCACGACGCAAGGGACGGCCAAAAGGCTGGGCTCGCAGCGTGATCCGTGCCACTGCGACGAGACGATTCCTCGTGCCCGTGGGTGTGGTGGTGTCCCTGGGGATTCTGGGCTTCTCGAGCTGGGCGTTTCTTCCGCTGGTCGAGCATGGTGGCCTGTTCTCGGCACTTGGCAGTACAGCTCCCTCGCGTCTCTATGAGAGCCCGCCACGCTTCGACGTGGGGCAGAAACTCTCTCCAGAGAGCCTCGCGAGTGAGCTAGACGACCGAGGCTATCGATTCGTTGACAAGGGCCTCTCGGATCTGTTGGTCGGCGAGTACCGCCGGGAACCCGACCACGTTGCCGTGAGACTGCGGTCGTTTCCCCTTGGCTCCGGCTGGACGGAATCCGTGATCGTCGATGCTCGCTTCCGTCGCGGTTGGCTCACTGGGCTGGAAGTGTCAGGTGAAGAAGTCCAGAGTGTCTGGCTGGATCCGCGGCTCCTGACCTCGTTCTACTCCGATCAGCTGATCGATCGTTGGCGCGTCTCGGTCGAATCGCTGCCAGATCACGTCTGGCGCGCCATCTTGGCAGCCGAAGATGCCACATTCTTCACGCATGGCGGCCTCTCCGCGCGCGGCATTGCCCGCGCGATCTGGACCAACGTTCGTGATGGTGTGGTCGACGAGGGCGGCAGCACCCTCACCCAACAGCTCGTCAAGAACCTCTACGTCGGTCCTCAGCGGGCCCTCAGCCGGAAGGTCCGAGAGGCCGCGATCGCGGTGCTTCTCGAGATTCGCTACTCGAAGAAGGAGATCCTGGAGGGTTACCTCAATACGGCCTACATGGGGAGCAGCGGCTCGGTCCAACTCGTCGGGCTCGGAGCGGCGGCCCGCACCTACTTCGGAGTTCCGGCCGAGGAGCTCGACCTAGCACAGGCAGCGGCTCTAGCAGGGATGATCAAGTCTCCGGCAAACCTGGCACCCTCGGTCGATGCGGAGGGGTGTCAGCGACGTCGAGACCAGGTCCTCGACCGGCTCGCTGAGCTCGGTTGGATCTCTCGACAACAGCAGACGCATGCCAAGTCGCAGCCGGTTACGCCTTCCGGACGCCGACTCGATCGGTTCTTTGCCCGCTTCGCAGCGGATGCGGCCGCGGTGGAGGCTCGCGATCGCTTCGGAACCTCGAGGCTCAGCGAGATGGGTGCGACGTTGATCTCGACGCTCTCATATGCCGACCAGGAAGCCGCCGAGAGCGCAGTGGCCTGGGGAGTCGACGCGCTCGAAGAAGGGTGGCAGAAGGCCAATGATCGGCCGCTTCAGGCCGCTCTCGTCTCCGTCGATCCGCAGACCGGTGGAGTGAGGGCCTGGGTCGGAGGTCGCGACTATCGACAAACCCAGTTCGACCGACTTCGCAAGGCGCATCGACAGGTGGGGAGCGCTTTCAAACCGGTTGTGCTGGCAGCGGCGCTCGCCGAGAGACGGGTCTCCCCGGCCGATCGTCTGATCGACGAACCGCTCAGCGTCCGCCTCGGTGGCAAGACCTGGAAGCCTCAGAACGACGACCGCACCTTTCGTGGTGACGTCAGCGTTCGTGAGTCCTTCGAGCGAAGTCTCAACGTCCCGACCGTGCGGCTTGCTCTCGACGTGGGTCTGGAGGCGGTCGTCCACTGGGCCAGACATCTCGGGGTCGAGAGCGAGCTGGACCCGTATCCCTCCATGGCTCTCGGTGCCTTCGAGATGACTCCGGTCGAGCTGTTGACCGTGTATTCGACCCTGGCTTCGCGTGGACGTCGGCCCGATGTCCACCTCCTGGAGGCGGTCTTCGACGCGGATCGCCGGCCGGTCCAGGGGCGCCCCGTGATGCCTCCGGAGCCTGTCATCGACGAAGGCGTGGCCTTCCTGGTGACCTCGATCCTCGAGGGTGTGGTTGAGCGCGGCACGGGCGCCCAACTTCGTCGCGACGGATTTCGGGATCCGGTTGCCGGGAAGAGTGGCACCACCAACGGGCGTCGCGACTCGTGGTTCGTGGGATATGCCCCGGAGCGAGTGGCGCTGGTCTGGGTGGGATACGACGACGCGAGCCCGACCAGGCTCTCCGGTTCGCGCGGTGCTTTGCCGATCTGGGGGCGCTTCATGCAGTCGCGCCGTCCATCCTCCGGGTACTCGACCTATCTGCCGCCCTCCGACGTACGCTCGGTGACCATCGACCCGGCGAGCGGCGGCATGGCCACGGGCCGTTGTCCTGAAACGACGGTCGAGTACTACCTGGCGGATCAGGCACCCACGCAGGTCTGCGAAATCCACGGCCGGCAGAAACGGCGGTGGTGGAGGCCATGGAGCTGGCGCCAGCGAAACTGACTTCAGTCGGGACTGAGAGAGTAAGGGCTAGAGGGTAGAGGTGGCGTGACCTCACCAAGCGCCTCAGAACCGATAGGATCTGCCACGAGCACCCTCCAGGGTGTCGTCGTCGCGCGACCGCCCGCTGGAAGGCCAACAGGAGTGCTCCACAGGAGCCATTGGCCGGTGTCGGTGGGCCTGGCCAAAAGTCCCTCGATCGGGAATGAGATTCAAGCCGGGATCCTTGTGTTGTGCAGAGGAGATTCGACGTGAGCACCGCAGCGGAAAACGTGGCAGAAGCTACTGCCCCAAAGACACCTGCGCCTGAAGGCGCTGTCTGGACCTGGAGGTCGGTCCTCGGAACCATCGGAGCCGTA